>NZ_JAPHPY010000001.1:0-268220 GCF_026241575.1 Vibrio sp. Sgm 5 | reverse complement strand
GCGATACGGATTAAGCGAGCGGTTGCGCTTATCCCACCACGAGAAGGGGCTGCATTCTGGGAACAAGGACACCCTCGCAATTTAGCAGTAGGTTGTCAGAAGCTCTACGGCTCCAACAAGAGGTGGAAACAACGGTATGGTTATCACAAGCGCTCGCTATCAGAGACAGCAATGTATAGAGTGAAACAGTTGTTAGGTGGGAAATTAAGCCTGAGAAACTACAACGCTCAAGTTGGCGAGACTTACGCTATGATCAAAGCGCTGAATAAGCTCACAGGGCTCGGTATGCCTGAAACTCAGTATATTGCTTAATAACTGAACAACTTTGGGCTGCCATGTCTTCCAACCGAATTAAGCAACAAAGCCGCGAGAGGCGTAAATGCATCATTTCTCAGCTCAGCAATCGCATACAGCATACGTCCCATACGACCATTCCCATCTGTGAAACCATGGTAGCCAATCACACCAGCAAACAACTGTTTTACAAGGTCTTTATCTGCCACTGAGTTTTCTTTCAAAAAGCCCTCTATGTGCTGTTTTAGCATGCCTTCACCACCAATGCTTGATGGAAGTGCGCCACCAGCCGTCGCTGGGCCTCGGTAATCTCTTTCAATATTCGGCACCGCTCGCGCATGAAGCTCTTTTAAGTTATCCATGTTCAGCAAGTCTTTATCATTGGCCGCGTATTCTTTAAGAAGCGCGGTAATATTATCAGCATCGTTTCCTTTCGAAGTCGATGCGTTAATGATCCAAGCCGCCGCGCGTTCAAGATTGTTCGTCGTGCCCGTTTTATTGAATTTCTCTTCTGCTAGCGAATCGGCATAAACACCCGAACTCAAATCTGTGTTTGCCAAACCTTCAATATGTGCTTGTGCCGCTTTTAAGTTCTTAACCTCGGTTTCAAATACAACTTCCAAGCCCATCGCGGTATTTGGGTTGTTCTTCACGCCCATCGCACCGCCACCAAAAGCTTTAACAACTTTGCCAGCTAATGCTTTTGTTGAACCCTCACCAATTTGTGACTTCAAGTCCTGTCCTGATTTCGTATCCAATAGCGCTTCTGACATCGCGCGCTCAGCCAATTGGTTAAGTTCACCACTGTCTGACTTAATCGCCTGAGCATCAAGTCGGCTAAAGGCATTTAACACATCGGCCGGCGTTTTAAGGCTGGCATCTTTAAACAGCATTTGACCGTGCTCAACAGAAGAACTGGTTTGCAAGCGCTGAGCTTGTCCAAGTTCATTATCGAATACCGATTTCGTAATCGCTTTCGCTACTGAGTCTGTGTTGCCTTCTCTAAATAGCTTACCCGTTGCTTCAAAGAATCGAGCGACTGCACTATTACTTGGGTTTGAACGAACAAACTGCTGCGTATCTGCATCGACCTTATATTCCTTGCCACCAACATTGAGTTTGCCTTCATTGAGAATATCATTTCGCGCTTGCGGCATTGCGGCTTGTAGCGCACTTACGTTTCCAAAACTAATCATCATTTATACCCTTAGTGTGGCAAATTGAGACGCATCTATTGTCTGTGTTTGTTCTTGCATCGCTTGCTCCTGCGGGCTTGCTGACAGCTTTAACCAATCAACAAATTGAGCAATCGACGTTTCAAAATATGTCTCGGTTAACATCGTTTGATGAATGTGAATAAAACCGATGTAGCCAGCACCTTCATCCCAACATACGTAGGGCTCATCTTTGGTTAATGCCGCCTTCATGTGTTGAAAATAAACATCGGGCTGTGGTTTCTCACCGGAAATTAAGCCAATAAGCGTCAGCTTCTCTTCATTTGTTCGAAGTGTAATAGCCACTTCGTTATCAATAATTAAGCGACAACAGCCTTCTTCATCAAATTCCAGCGTTTCTATTTGGCAACGCTTTGCAAAGTCGTTTAGAAGGGTCGATATAAATCCGTTGACCATCTGGTTTACATTCCTATTTTTGTATTTACATCTCTGCGGTTTAGATAAGAGCAGAGTATTGGCTGATGGAGTGATTATGCTGAATTCGGATGGGGGAATATGCTAGATATGGTCGGCTTTTTTTCATTTTAAGCCGTTTAGAACAAGGCATATGATGACGTAAAAAAAGCCCAGCATGGCTGGACTTACGGAGTGCAAAAATAAACGCGTTAAGGCTGCATCTGCTGGCGTTCGCTCAATTGCTTGGTGATGGCATGCTTGAGTGCTTGTAGCTGCCCGTCGATGCTCGCATCAATAATACCGACCTCGGTCTCCAATATGCAGCCGCCGTTTTTTAAACGTGCATCAGCAATGACTTCAACGTACCCCACTTCAGGGAAATCACTGAGTATGGAGGAAACCTTCTCCCGCACTTCAGTAACCTGCTCTGGGTGCACGTGCAGAATCACTTGCTTCTGGTTACTGACAAGTTGGAGCGCCTCTCTCACGACACTTGCAGTGGTATCCACATCATCAAAGCTGTTGATGATCTTTCTGACGGCATCGAGCACAACGTCTGTCATTTTTTGCTCGACCTGCAAATAGTATTCGTTGCATCGAGCAAGTGTTGCCAGCATGGTTTCGGCGTTCTCAATCTTCGCTTGATCGATGCCGTCCTGATAACCTCGCTGCCTCTCTAGCTCATAGGCTTCGTCCGCTTTCGCAATGATGCTTTCTGCTTTTGAGTGCGCCGCCTCAACCAAATGCTGCGAATCTAAGTAACTCACATAGTCTTTTGCTTTGAGCACTTTTAAGCCCGGCGCTAATTGCAAGTTGTCGGTTTTTATTTCAACAAATGAAACCATTGAGGAATTACCTGTTTTGCGATTTTCTTGATAAGTCGATATGCGAGATCGCGATGCGCGTCATCCAACCAATCAGCACTGTGATCCGTCAGCGTCAGTTGACGATCGAGCTTAAACTGCCATCGTTGCACTAACTCTGATGGTGACTTCACCAGTAAGAACGTGACCCATAAATACCCCAGCTCTCGGGCTGTCTTTTCAAAGCTTTTTTCATCGAGGCTGTTTGGCAGTGGCTTTTGCCAACCGCTAGGCCAGTTGGAAATCATCATCGGTCCTTGTTGGATCAAAAAACGCGTTTCATCCACCCCAAAGACCTGATTAAGACACTGTTTAGGTTGCTTTAGCACCACTTGGCGCATCGCTTGGCAATGCATGACTCCACCAATCATCAACAGCAGTCGGTTTGTTGCCTCTACAGGCAGTAAAGCCAGACTGTTGTATGGATGATTAAAAGCATGATCCGTAATTGGCGATAACGCCCAGTCTTCAATACACCACTGATTGATGGCCGCCTGTTCCCTCCAACCTCGGAGTTTTAACAGCCAAGGCTGTTTTTCCATTACCCAACTTTCGTCAATATAACTGCAAGGGCAATAGTTAAACTGATGCTGAATTTGGGAAGCCGGCGTTTCGGAATTAACCACGTTTCACATTCCTGCGGCACCAAGCAAACGTTGCTGCATTAGAGCCAATGATCAGTAGTACCAAGAAAACAAGGATTGCAATCAAATGGCTTGCGGTGTCTTTGGTCACTTGAATCGACAGAATGCTTTCGAATTGATTACCTTGAGACGCCACACGAACTTCCGAAGATGGCACCATCACCACGCTGATACGGTCGTAGTTCAACCCTTCGATGCTGTTGTTAACTAACAGCTTGATTTGAGGAACATAAGAATCCAACGCGACATCCGCAGCATGCTTGATAAATACCGAGGCAGAAGCTGGCGTTGGGCGCTCACCAGGACGAAGATTTTGGTCTTCAAGTACCACGTGAACGCGAGCGACCAACACACCATCAATTTGTGACAATGTGGACGATAACTCTTGCGATTTCGCGTAAATAAGTCTTGCTCGCTCGGCAAGCGGAGACGAAATCAGATCGTCTTTCGGGAAGACTTCTTTAAGTGTAGAGAACTGCTCTCTTGGGTAACCTTTGCGCTTAAGCGCATCAACCGCAAACGCAATTTGTGCGTTATCTACCATCAACTTGACGGTGTTGTCTTTATCAGGTTCTTTGGTGGCAACGACGCCTTCAGAAAGTAAGATTGACAACATTTCGTTGCCCTCTTTCTGGCTCACTCCGGTGTAAAGTTCGGTCTGACAACCCACCAAAAATAGAACCAGTAACATGCTTACTGCACGCATTGTTTTTCTTGTGATGACTGACTTCATTGTGACTACTGTGCCTTCAACAGTGTTTCTACGTTTTGCGTCGTTTTACCTACCGTCTTGGCGATCAGCTCCTCTTGAAAGGTAATTCGAGTTAATGCCCATTGCATTTGCAAAAGCTGAGCAGGATCGTCACCCACCATTTTCATGCTGTCGGTTAAACTGCTTTTTGCGTTATCGATGGTATTTTTCAGTTCACTAATGTTTTCTAACAAACCACCTTCTAAACCATTGTTTCCTTCTGGGGCCAACATCGCTTGCTCGAAACGTTCGCTAAGCCCATCCTGGGCTTGCGCATCTTGCACTTGCTCTAGATTCGTTTGCATGACTTCGGTGTACTGCGTATTGATCATCTGCGTTCCTATGAGAGCTCTAGTTTGTGGCTGTAAGTCAGCATGTTTTTGACCATCGAGTTGATTTGTATAACAAAGCTCAACTCTTCCCGAACCATGTCTAACAATGGTTCTTGATCAGGAATGTCTTTTAACTCGGCCCAGCTATGCCAAAGTGCTTGTTCTTTTTGCGCCCCCAGAGGGAAATGCTCAGACAGCAGCACTTTTAGCTCCTCACGGTCTTTTGGAGGATCGGCCAGCAAACGTCCTGAAAAGCTGCCCAGTAACTCTTGTTCGAGTGAAGCCAGTAGTTCTGGTGACGCTTTATCGGTGCCTTTTACGCTTCTTTCCTGGCTAAGTGCATACCACAACGCCTCTTTCTGCTCGCTTGGAGAAGTAAGCGCTCCGTCAAGTGAGCGGCTAAGTGCCGTTGAGCTAAAGTTTCCGGAACTCTTGAGCGCTTCATACCACTCTTTAATTGCCGTCACTTTGGCCTCAGACTGAGAGACGATGTCCGTGCTTTTTTGCACTGGCGATGTGCTCTTGTTTGATGAATTGCTGTCTGATGCACTGTTGTCTGATGCACTTTCACTCATCAAACGGTTCATCTTGTTTGCCTCGTGCAGATCAACTCTGGCTGGCTGCTGAACCTGACTGAGTACATAGTTGAGCGAGTTGTTTTCAACCTTCATTAAAGGTTCCTGATATCCTGAGAGAAGCTCGTTGCAAAGGCTTGGTTTTCTTCACTGCCTTTTGAAGCCATCGCCAGCCAAGATTCCGCTTTACTCGCTAACCCTGCTTTACCCGCCGCCAGAGCCGCTAAGCAGACTAAGTCAGGAGAGTTCACGCACATCGGTTCAAGCAGGCGATGCGCCTCTTCGTAGCGACCACGATTCATCAAACTCATAGAGCGAATCATTGCCACGACTTCTTCGGTATCCCCTTGGGATTCAAGGCAAGACGCAATCGTCTCTGCCTCTTCGTGGCGATGCATACCAGTTGCCATCAAAGCCGTTTCGGCCAGCAGCAAACGCATGTCTTTTTCCATAACTTACACCTTCTGCAGAATCGACTGCATCACATCCTTGATAGCACGAGTCGTGGTCGCATTGATGTTGTAAACCACCGACCATTTGTTGATCGTGTGCTGCAATTCAGCCAGCTTTGATGGGTCATCAGCGTTGGTTTCTAGATTTTTGATCGCTTCATTCACGGCTTCATTCGCCGCTTTTGCTTGTTCTTCTAGTTTCGCTTTAACATCATCGAGATAAACACTGTTACTCGCATCGTAAAATGACATAGGTATCGCCTCTTGTTTATTTATTGCATTCGACAGTTTCAATCACAGCTAAGGCCGCTTGATACGCCTCATGCTGTTTGAGTAGCAACTGATATTCTTGGGGGGCACAGCCAAGATCGAGCTGGCGCTTAACTGCAGATTGCGCTTGCTTGAACTTGAGGACAATGGCCTCTTTCTGTTCCTGCCCTGAGTCGCTTTGTAGTAGTTGTTCAAGATTTGTCATTGGTATTTCCACCTTCATACCCTAGATCGATCGTGATCACTCGCCCGCCTTTCACAAGCTCTATTCCTGCTGGGGTGACGCTAGAAATGCGATACCCTTGAGGGGTGCGTGCCCCAACCATGTAACGAACATTGTCCGTAAGAATCACATAAGGGACTTGACCGAAGTTCACGCTACGAAACGGAAAATCGATGTTGGTTCCCTTGCTTACTTTCGGAATGGACTTCAAAACCAAGTAAGGTTTCTCGCCATACTGCTCACGGAAATCCCTCGTAACGCCATAGAAGCGAGTGGTCTCGATGTCATCCAACTCACCGCGTACTTCAATACGATCGCCACTTGTTACTAACTGAACTTTCTTTAATAACTCAGCTTTTTCAAGCAAGGCTTTGAGCGTATCCATATAGGCGCCCGCTCTTTGCAGTTCGACCTTCCAAGCGACCAGCCCCGGGACATCACGTTCTAATATCTGCTCGACTTGGCTCCAACGGCTCGCATCATCAATGTACCCCGTTAAGAGCAGCGTGCCGGTCTCTTCACCATTTTCAACTTTGACTTGGTGATAACCGAGGTTACGCAAGATAAAGCGCACGCCGCGACGAATCTCTTCCATGGTTCGCAGGTCACTTTTGTAGTTGATCCCTAGCGCGTCAATTCTTCCCAACAGTTGCAGTTTTGCTGTTCTGTCTTCGACATACCCTTCCAGTACTGCTTGCCTTGCCGTGGCATTCCATTCAACTCGCACATCATCGAGCTTTAATTCGCTCAGAATATTGCGCACCAAAACGATGGGCTCCGCTTCAGTAATAGCATCGCTGTCGCTGGCTCGGATTTGGCTATACCAAACACCGGCAAATATCACACTTGGGATCAGGCTACACATCAAGCCGATCAAGACCGTTCTCTTCCAACCTGACGACGGTTTATGACTGACTGGTGCCACTTGTTTATCCGCGGCTTCCGTCGTGATATCGATAACCAAGTCGTCTTCAAGATGTCCCACCGCAAAGTTTAAGCGGCCAACCGACACCAATGCGTTACGCGATAATTCAAACCCTTCAGCGTCAACGGTAACGCTCTCGTTATTGATCGAGACCTCATCGCAATCACGCAGTAAGACGGTTTCGCCATCGCATACCAATACAAGGTGACTCGCCTTGATGTCCGAATCGGTCAACACAAGATCGGCGGTAAAGTCATCGCTCCCCAACACCAATGAATCATTGGGTAAGGTCACCTCTACTCCGGCATGAACACCAGAGAGAATACGAATTTTCCATTGCTGCATTGAGGCTATTGCTCCTCTAATGGTCGAACGCAATGATTCTCTGAGCCATCACACTCTTTGATTTGCACTCGCCATCCTTTTTGCCCTGAAGGCAGCTCGCATTGTGATAACAGCGAAGGTTTGCCCTGTGACAATAGATCTTGTTGATGACGCTCCGCTTGTACTTGAGATGTACAGCTGTAGAGCGCGAGTGCCGATTTCAGATCTACACTGTTATTTGAAATATTGTTCAAGGTGCCGAGCTTCGGCCTCAAGTCATACTCATTACCGATAAGCACGTTGTCGCCAATGCCATCGACAACAATTCTCGGCTCAATAATGAACATGCGCACCGTTCTTCTGGTGGTATCGGTCGTACTTCTGAACAAGGCACCAAGGTATGGGATGTCCCCTAACAAAGGCACTTTACGCAGTTGATGACTGATTTCATCACGGTATACACCACCGATGAGTAGGCTCTGACCTTGCTTCACGGTCGCTAACGTGCTGATCTCTGTTTTTCGGATAGATGGCACATCATCAACACCGCCATCTGGAATTTGCGCACCATCTTCAAGATGCAAACTCAGGTTGATTTCAGGTCTTTCAACAAATCGGTCTCCGACGATGCGTGGGACGATACGCAGTAAGGTGCCGTAGGTCACTTCTTCAAGCGCTGCAGTTTCTTTACCAATCAACTTGACGTAGAACGTGCTGCTGTTGTTTAGGACCGCTTCAACGTTTTCTTGAGTTAGCAAAGTCGGTCGAGACACGACTTGAGCGCTACCTTGAGATTCCAACAAACGAATTTGAGCCAACAAGTAGTTTAAGTTGGTCGCATCAAGCAGTGACTTAAAAGTCTGCCCGCTACCTAGCGTCACATCACCACCATCAACGTCACCCGTGGTTTTGATGTCTAAAATACTGTTGTTACCGACCTCGATACCCGCTCGCCAATCCACACCCAGTTGGCTCAAATCGTTCGCGCTGATATCGACAATAGAGAGTGCCACTTCAATTCGTGACTGTGGCTGATCCAACTGAGCGACTAACTTGCGGTACAAAGGCAGACGCGCTTGCGTATCACGCACTATGATGGCGTTTAAACCTGGCTCTGCTTCAACCGACGCACCGCCGTGTACAGAAACATTCTTCGTCGTGGTTGCAGCCGTATTGATGTCCGCGTCTTCACTCTCTTTGGTTGCCTTGATCTGAGTTTGAACACCCGACAATACTCGGCTTAATACCGATGCAATGCCCGGCACCGTCACCGCTTGATCGCGATAAGTGATTTCTCTGTCCGTCGCTGAGGCATATTTCAAAGGAATAATTTCAACAAACAGTTCATCGGTAGAGTTCGACTTTTGAACCAATCGGCTTTCCAGCGCTTCGGCCGTTTGCACAACCAAATCAACGTATCTAGGTGGCCCCGCTAAGTAAACAAGTCCTTTGTTCTCTGCCGCACGCCAACCGTAGCGAGAGTCCCAAATCCCTGTTGATATCAGAGTACTTCGTAGCTCACGGGCAGTAAGAAGTTCAAGCTGTAACAGTCGTGAACGGGTTTCCGTCGCTTTGTACACATGCAACACCGCGCCATCGAAATACCACATCAGGTTGTAGACCTGTGCTAGATAATCAAGAAACTCGGCTGGGTCTTCTGGCGTAAATCGGCCACTGACTCGATCATTGACTTTGTCACTGACCGACACAGAAACACGATAGTTAGCGCCAAAGTTATTCAATAATTCTTTTAAAGAGTCGTTGTCCGCATAGTAACGAAATGGCTGATCAGGCCAATTCAACTCTGATGCGTGTAAAGGCAATGCCGTCAACAAACTCAAAGTACATGCAACAGACCAAACAAGTCGGCGTAGTTGTTTTTTTAAAACGGCAAGCATTATGGAATCCAAATACTGTGGCTGACGGTATGGTTAACGCGTTGGTGCTCTAGCACACCACTAAACTGCTCCACCAAATTCACGTGCTGGGAGAGCTGGGCGCATAATGCTTCTGTGGTAACGCTTTCCATATTCATCTTTCCTTGCACAATCAACTGCTCGTTATCATTCACCGTCAGTGTGCTGCTCGTGTCGCGCAGTGTCTTCAAAGAGAGCTGCATACAATGTTTGAGCGTCTGCTCTTTTTGGTAATCGAGGTGCTGTTCAAACTGAAATGGGAGCACGGTTTCCCACAAGACCCATGATGAATGCTGCCGAATGTTAAGCAGCATCTGGTCGACTTCAATATCGTAGGAACCATTATTTGAGGCAATAAACCCCCCAACCCCAAGCGTTGCCGCGAGGGATTTCATCATTTGATCTAACATATTTAGCTCTATTTATATCTGGCTGAGATGGTTACAAGCTTGACCGCACTGGTTACTCTGAATATCAAAATAGTAGTGATCCACATTGCCAACAGTGTGCATGTCTTGAAACCACTGCCAAATCTTCGCAACCGCATTTAAGTCGCTGTACACAAGGTCACAAGCGTCCCACACGTCGTTGAGTTCCGGCGCTTGCACTCGAGCTTCGTCACACCAGACTTTCCATTCAGAGATAAACTTATCTGAGGTCTCACCGTACTGAGATAAACCTTTGAGCTTATCAAGCGTTGGCTTCCACTCCTCCACCATGGCTCGGTGGGATTCAACCGCCTGATTTTGTTGTTCATTGAGAACATCAAGCTGCTCATACAATTCAATCTGCTGACTCTGAATCAATGCCAATTGCTGCTCTGCAAAAATCGCACTGTTCTCTTCTGTCGACAGCCTCAACCAGTACTCTTTTTGAATACTCAGCTGATTGATCAACTGCTCTAGCTTTATGGTGTCATGTAACACCGTCTGATCTGTCTTTCGGTTCACCCATTCATTCAGGGTTAAATACATTGAAAGAATCAGCGTTTTAGGTGACGCCAAATTGAAGCGAAACCCTAATCGGCTGTTAATGTAATCCAGCCTTTGCTCAAAAGAGCTCAACACGTGATTATCACTCAGTTGCCCACCCACCTCGAGAAAGAGGCGCATGGCAAACCGGTCTAAAGAGGTACCAAACCTTTGATAGGTTTTCACCACTTGGCTTGCACATAAGCAATCAACGACATTGCGGTCAAGCAAACGTTGTAGTAAAGACAATTGTTCTGAACTCAGAACGTCTTCACTAAGCAGTTGTCGGTGATTGACATTAACAACATTGGGCACTTGCGATGATTGGGTTAAACCTTCGTATCTTGCGCCTCTCTGCAATACAGTGACCTTCCTTTGCGTCACAATGTTGTTAGGAAAAAGCGAACGGCGTCGCCAATGCAGCTTTTTCATTGGTGTTGTTCTCCGCATCTACTTCGAACAATCCAGAAGGAAGTAGAGGTAATAGTTTTGTTCGTTGTTACGCTGAGCATAATAGAGTTTACGCCAGTTGATGCCTTTCAAAATTAGTCAGAAAATTTTAGTCGTCAGACATTTCACTTAGCAATAGCGACTTGTTCATCCCCAGAACGTACACGACTTGGTGTCGTTCCAAAACGGCGTCGGTAGCTTTGCGTAAAGTAAGATTGGCTAGAAAAGCCCGCTTCCATTGCGACGTCGACAATGCTCATTTTGCTGGTAAGCAATAACTTATGGGCATGCAGCAAACGGCGCTCACTGATCCACGCTCTAGGAGAAACGCCATAGTGCTCATTAAAGAGCTCTTTAAACGTCGTCAGGCTCGCGCCAAACTCTTGAGCATAGTCCGTCAGCTTCCACTCCTTCAGGTAATGGAGTTCCATAAAGCGACGCAGTCTGTCTGAGGTTTTGTTGGTCAGCTGTGATAATAACGCATACAGGTTCTCACCTTGCTCACCGTGGAGCAATAAGATGAGCATTTCCTCGTATTTTAAGCGCATGATGGTGTCAGGATAAGACTGCTCTTCTAGAGTCTTCATCCCTGATAAGGTCTGCTCTATCAACAAATTGAAAGTAAACGGGAACAATCCAGACTGAACGTTCTCAACTTTTGGTAGCGACATCAGTAAATCACTGTGCTTTTGCAAAAATTGACTGACAAGTTCATTGTCGAATTCGATCACTGACGCCGTATATTGGCCATCTACTGGCGTGTATTCTAGTAAGTAATCCCCTTGAGAGAGATACACCCCACAACCAGCGACCACATCTAACGTGCAGTCCCCCGTCTGAACTCTCAATTGTCCATTGTGAACGACAACAATGTGAGACTGGCGAGAATGAAATACTTCATCGTATTTTTCATAGTAGCAAGCACTATGGATTTTTCGCGATAGCGAGTTGACCCTTTCTGTGTTTAGTTGGCCTAACACATCCATTTTCTACCCTTCATAATTCTAATTTCTCTAATCCCACTAGAGAAATGCCATAGCCTGACTCACACCCAATACGAAAACGTACACGCGGATGTGTAATCAAAACGATGTCAATTAAAGAAGCAAAGAAAAGAGCATAGGTGCGATAGCACGACCATACTCCCCGAATAAATTATAAATAGCTCAAAAACTGCCTGTAGCAGCAAAAAATAATCTTGGAAAAACGTCTCGATATTGTTGTGTGATATTCTCGAGAATTAATAAGCTTTTGCTAAAGTTCAACTTATAACTAGTGATACTCAAACAACCAAAGCTCTTATTATATTAGAATAAATGAAAGTACTAATATTTAAGCCTACTTTCATTAATATTGGTATTTCCACAAAAAACGAAGTGTTTATTTTTAAACCATTCTATCTAGCCAACTTCTCAGAAGCGGGGGATATAAACATAAAAATTGCAGTAAGTGCAACTGATATTCATATAAAGAAGCACTGAACCGATGACTTAAACCCAATAATAATTAGGGTTTAAGCACTGGATTATTCGCTTCATTCAACTTAATTTTTTATTAAAATAGAAAAAATGAAAACGATTACTTTTCTAGTTATTATTGTAAGCTTCTAGTTTTAAGTCCTTATGTACTCTGCCTTGCGTAAAAATATAGCCTTCTTCTTTACTGGCTATGATTTTTCCTTGAGAACGTAACACGGCACGGATTTTCATTTCGCCTTTTCCAGCTTGAATCGGCGCAATAACAAAAGAGTATTGCACAGGTAGCTGAACCCCTTGATACGTCTGCTTTGCGACAGTAATACATCGTTCTGCAGTCACTTGGCATACATCAATATCAACCGATGTACTCACGGGAGCAATATACTCATCAAAAGCAACCCACCCATACAGCACGGCTTGGGAAGAACTCGCAAACCCGCCTTCTAAGGAACTGGTGTGAGTGCAAGCGCTCAAAAGCAAAATGCTTAACAACCCAATAAGCGTTCTAGATTTCACTGCGTACTCTATCTACTTATCTTTTTATTAAAAATGACAGTCGCAATTCTGGTACAGAAATATATAAAAGATCAACCTATATTTTATATATAAATTAAAAATTAAATTCTCAAAAATAAGAACGTCTTTAATGGCACTGGGTTTACTTTGTTTTAAAATTTGACATTAGTTCCAAGCACATAATCAAACATTATATAAGCGAAATTTATATGCACTAAGGATATAAGCAACACCATCAATAACTTGTTTATTAACCTTATAGAAAAAACGTTTATATAAAAAAATCCAACCAATATTGATAAACATTCAAATGCACTTCCCATAATTTCACCCTTAAAATTCTAAATAGGATAACTTCTATGTCTGCGCGCCAAATCGTAGATGAGGTTTTACTTAAATTTGCTCATCAAATAGGGTTACCTAAATTACAGTTGATTGAAGACGAATTGGGTTTAGCTTTTGATGACAACTTAAGAGTGCATGTGATTTTTCACCCAACAACAGGGATGCTTCAATTAGAAGCTGAGATCGTCGATCTACAAATTGTTAACTCTGACCTTTACCGTTCTTTTGTCGCATTCAACTACCATTGGTCTGAGCATCAACTGTTTTTTAGTTTAGATAACCACCGACACAAGCTTTGTTTAAATAGACTGCTTCACGTAGAATCACTCGACTACGAACTGTTTGAAGATGCACTGGCTGAGCTGCTCACACAGAGCGAATCTTGGGAAGACTTGTTATCCGCCCACATCGCCATGGAAACTTTGCCCTCTCAGCTTCAGAGCTCGGATTTAAGAGTTTAGGTAATCTATGTCCAATGACATCCAACCAACACAAAAGCACTTATCTATCGATTGGATCGAGAGCAATAGCCAGACTGAGTCTGTACAGAAGGGAAACTTTTTAGGCAGAACCGTGGTGCAGATAAATCCAAACGAGCGAGAGCAAAACCGCACTAACTCAAAACTGGAGCTAGGCGAGACGCTTTCTATGCTTGCCAATACTGAGCTCTCCAACGCGATTTTAAGCTTTGAAAAAGACTCGAACGCAGCAAAGAGCCTATTGAATAGAAAGGTCCAAGTGATCGCGGCCAGCAGGCCAATGAGTTAGGTGTCGCTCTCACTTTGTAAGAAACGCAAAGCCCCCGAGATTTTGGGGCTTTGCTTTGTGAGTGAGACCTAACACCTAGAAATATAACTCTTTGAATTTATAACCAACTTACGAGTTGGGTAGAAAAGGCTCCTATCACTGATCTGAGTAGGAACAGATCTAATCAATATTTCTCTTCTGCTGGAATGCAGGTAACAGTCATAGACTCCAAAGTACATACCGCTAGTTACAACGCCTCGTATTCTATTGAGTTTTGCATCTCTAAGATCATTCGATGAGTCTTTATTTTCTTTTGAATACGTTCAGGCAAAAGAGAAGCATACTCTGCCGTATCTAGTTGTTTGAAATCTAGGGCAATACCATTAATGATCTTGACATATTTATCACCAATTTCTCTAAGGTCATTCAAACGGTTTGTTTCCGTGCCAATAGCACCCAGCAAGTGTTGTTGCTTACTCCAAAGTTCATCTAAATTTACACCACTCTCCAGCTCAGCTTTCTTTTCCTCTAAACTCTCCGTTTCTTGCCTTAACCATTTGACACGGTTTTCTAACTCGGTCAACGCTTCACTTGATACACCTTTTCTATCTAGTGCAGCTTCAAGCTCACTCGTGACTTTGTAATGCGCTCCATCCAATATTTGTTGCGCTGTTCTTTGAGCGCTTTCAACCACTGATAGCTCTTGCTTTAGAGCATTCTCGGTAATCATTTGAGCATTCTTTCTTGCATCTTCTATTTCCGACGCTAACTCCGCTAGAACATCATCTCTAACTTCTACTCTGACCTTTTCACGTTGTTGTTCTGCTTCAACTCTCGCATTGTTAATGATTCTTCCCGCTTCTAACTTGTTAAGATAAATGGTTTGCTTGAGTTGTTCTAATTCTTGATTTAAAGATGACTTCTCTTCTTCAAGCCGCAATACCGCTACTTGAAGGTCATTCGCGAGGGACTTTATCTGCGTATAGAGCTCTTTTTGCTCCCGCTCTTTTTCTTGCCACTTTTCAACTCTTTGTTTGATTCGGGCTACCCTTTCCTCAGCCTGTTCCTCACGCTCAGAAATGTTATCAGTGATTCTTTGAACTTGTTTGCGATGCCTTGCTATCTTTCTCAACAACATACTTCTTTCTTTGCTGATACTCATCGCGGCTTGCTGCTCAATAAAATCCCAGAATGGATTTAGCGGATTTAATGCTGTTATCTGAACTTTTACATTTTCATAGCTGTTCAGCAGCGAATCTGAGTCCAATCCAACAAGAAATAACTCAAGGGCACTCCTACCCTGCTTTCGGAAGTCCACTATTTTATCTGGTGGGGTTTCATGAGTATTAGTAACTTCCACATAATACTCTTCCCTACCGATCTGGCAGACGATATCTGGAATCCGACCGTCTCGATAGACCTCTAGACGGACATTTTTCACACCTACCATTTCACAATCACTAGAATCAAAAATGCCACTGGAATATGGATGAGGAATGAGCTTCTCCCGTTCAATGAACTCCTTTGCACTCAAATGCAACTGGGTTTCATACGAATAACGACATTCTGCGTTACTTTGATGGCGTAAGTAGCTGGCTATACCTTTATTACTATGTGCGGCAACCATGAAGTCTCCGCAGCAAGGACAGACAACGTCATCCTGAGTGCCACTTTCTAGCTCAACAACAGAAACAACTCTACTCTCGCTTAGCTTCCACCCAAAAATAGAACGATTTCTCATGCACACCTCAACATTGGAAAATAGTGATGGTTAAAAATACAAAATATGGAATCAATCTCATATTAATTACCATACTAAAATCAAGTCAAAGACAATGTGCTTACTTAGTGTGATCATCCGTCGCATATAACATCGAAAGACGAACTTATAACTGCTCTATAACCTTTCGAATCTGCCTCATTTTGAAATTTATTCGTTTAAACACCCCAAAATGCAGCGGTTTAGCTGAGTTAAGCTAGGAGAGAACCTATGATATGTTCTTTCCAAATGATATGGATCGACGTATCGACACTGCCGTTGTCCAGATCTGACAACCAGCTAAATGCTGCGCGAGCCTGACCTCTCATATCTAAGTCAATAACTACTTTCGACATAATTCGAAGCATTATTCAGAAATGAGTAATTAACCTCTGCAACCGTCGCTGACATTTTCGAGTTGCACAAACGTAAGCCAAAGGTGCCTACGTCTTGAACTCAAGTAGTGCTTAAATTCACTACAACCCTCCCGCTTATCATCAATGATAAGAACCAATGACAACGCCAAGCGTTGCAATACTGAAACGTCGTTTAAACATCGCTACTTTCTGTGTGAAATGCGCTGTGCATTGACTGACTCTTAGATACAGCATTTCACGATAGTCACTAGCTATGGTCCGTCTATGTCTACATAGACGGACACTACGACCACCTCTAAGCCATTGATTAAATGGACTTCCCATGCCTTTTCGAAAAACGAAAATGCACGAAAGATGAGCATAGACTCATCTTTGGCTGCGTTTGCGAAGCAAACGCCCAACAACATACGGGCAAACAATAGGGTTGGAGCTTTTTGAAAGCATGCGATGTGGCCGCCAGACAAATTGATTGCAAACCACCGTAAAGCAATACCAATGAATAACGCAGAGGATCGGACATCCTCACACAAAAGAGCAGTACACGCGCAAGTATGAAATGCGCAATAACACTTAACATCCAAGGCTTGATGCTTCATCGCAGTATGAATACTCAGCCTAAGCCACCGCTCTTAACAATCTTGTTCTAACTAGGAAAACAGCATGTTCACCAGAGGCAATACCGGAGCTAGAAACCACGGATTGCGCAGCCGCGATATGGCTCGTGCAGGAAGAAATGCGATGACTGAAGCTTGTGAATCAAAGACAACGTCTTATTCCACGACACAACAAAATGCAGACCGGTTCGAGAAGTTTGCAAGATACTGCGTCGATAACTTTTCAATCAATGATTCTCGGAAAATTGAAAACTCCCACATTCTCCAATATGCCGAAGAGTTAGCAGAGCGAGTTGAAGATGGTTCTCTCAGCGTATCATCTGCGCACGACTACTTAAGTTCAGTCAACGCAGTGATCGCTCAAATGAGGCAAGATAATCTCGTCAGAGTGACTGCTGCACAAACAAATATCCCCAACCGGAGTCACATAACAGAGCAATCAAAAGCCTGTAGCAAGGATTTACATCAAAATGCAACCCAGCGGACCTACTTACTCAAGTGGGTCGAAACTTCAATCCTGTGACGCGTACTTCTCATGTCAATATTATCAATGGAACAAAAGGAGGCAGGTCAAGGATCGTAGATATAACATCAAAAGCTCAGATTGAAACACTCAAAAAAGCGGCACAGATTCAGGGTAGCCATCGTTCAATGATCCCAAAGAACCTGTCCTATAAAGAATTCCGAGGCCATTGCTATTCAGCATACTCAAAAATCAAAGGTTATAGCCCACACAAGGAGAGGCATCACTACGCACAACATAAGTACACGCAAGTAATGAGAGCGTTACCTGGTCAAAACAATATCTTGGCTCCGGTGCTATGCAAGCATTCACGAGGTCGAGAGCATATCAAATACATTGCATCAGCAATCGGCTCAACCTACCAACAAGCAAAAGAGCTCGATTATCGCGCACGCTATGCCGTTGCAACGTCACTAGGGCATGCGAGAGTAGACATCACTAACGCTTACTTAGGTTGATTGGAGGAACTGCTTATGTACAACATCCTGAAAGATCTCCATAAACCATTAGGGGACTTAAAAAGAAAAGGAGGAAAGAAATCAAGAAAGCAGCAAGCGAAAAAGGTTGAGTTGTTAGTCTTAAGCATTGCCGAGCACGAGCATGCAGTGAAATGAGTCAATCAAATTTATCGCAACCACGTTACTGGTTTTATCAAACGAATCAGTAATTATGCTCTCAGCACCAAGCGAGATTATAACTATGTGATAAGGTACTTCTGGAATACTGTCTTAAAAGGAGACTCTCAATATTACTAATTAATTCATAGTTAATGAGACTTTCTAAATACTAATAGAAAAACTCCAAAAGCTAAGCAGAGAAAGGATTTGAAAGGAAATGAGGTGAAATTACGGGTCATGCCAAGAGTCTTGATATTTGGGACACTGCTCAATACCAAGACTCAATAAAGTTAGATGTTCGCGTCAAACGAAAGTGTGTTGCTCGTGATTTCCCTTGTCCTTATTTTTTGGGCTGTTGACTGTTGGCTGTTGGCTGACCTAGAACCATAACAACTTCACCTATAACCTTCAGTCTTTCGTCAATATCATTTCTGGTTACGAACTCTTCTGCGTAGTCTGTATTATCGCTTACAACACGATACCCATCTCTCATAATGCAGTATTCCAAGCGTTTAACTTTCAATAGCTCATCTAATCTAATTACATAAACGCCATCAAAGGGCTTCCATTGCGGCTCTTCTATCAAATTTACAAATAGATCATCTCCATCGTGGATGAACGGCTCCATGCTATTCCCTTTGGCTTCTATAATGCATAATTTTTTGTGCATTAGCCTTTTTTGTCTAAGCCATTGTTTTGAAACATTGAGTGTATCAGTCTCGTTTTCGGTATCAATAAAGGAACCACCACCAGCAGACGCGACAACATTATACTTGGTGATTGCAATTGCATCCTGATTGCAGCATTGCTCGACTATCGCATCCTGTCCTGTAGCTAACCATTGAACTGATACTCCTTCAGCGGTTGCAATCGAAATCGCCTTATCTAAGGACGGTATTGAGCCACGAAGGATATAGCTGTTAATGGTTGATGCGTTTATCCCCCAAACTTTCTCTAATTTCCGGCCACTTCGCCCATTCGCCAGCTGCTTTATTCGTTCTAAAACAGATCCTTTTACATCGTTTTGAATCGGATCGTGCCTGTCATTTTCTATGCTGGTATTTCCTTTGATGTAACTCATTGATTGTCAAACCGTTTAATTAATTCTTGATTATTTTTTAAGCAATCGAGAAAAGGATCGCAATTTTGTTCTTGCTTTGGGTAATTTTGCGATCAATACTTAGCGCCGTTGCTTAGTTATGTAACTAAGTTCAGTTGCTTAGTGCTATTGCTTAGTAACGTTACTACGCAGAGTAGCAAAAAGTAGGCAGGAGATCATTAGTGTCTATTCAAAAAGAAGATATGCACCGAGTTGATATAGTCGCAGCTCTGCATAAAAGAGGTATCACGGTAAAGCAGCTCTCACTTGATGCGGGACTTGCGGCGTCAACGCTAAATAATGCGTTAGTAAGGCCTTACCGAAAAGGAGAGTCAATCATAGCGGTAGCGCTTGAGATGACGCCCGCAGATATATGGCCTAGCCGTTATCCGCAGTGAGGAATAAATGTTTTACACGGTTGCTGAGTTAACAGGCTTGGTAGGTGTACCAAGACTGGAACGGAATGCTCGAATCTTTTTAAACAAATTGGTCGAGAACAACGAAACACACAAACGCAAGCGTCAAGGTACGAAAGCTTTTGAATACCACATTGACTGCTTGCCCGATGAAACAAGGATTCATCTTCGCCAACAGCTCGCGTTAAGTGCCGAAAGAATACAAACAACAACACTTAATGAAAGCGAGTCGATTAGCTCAGATGAAATGTGGTTCGAATTTGAATCAGCTACAGAAAGCCAAAAGGAAAAGGCAAAGACAAGGCTTGCGACGGCTCTGACAGTTAAGGCGCTTATCGATAAGGGCTTTAAAAAGAAAGAAGCCATTCAAAAAGCGGCGTCGGTATCTAGCTTTAGTGCTGATGCGATATTCCGGTGGTTCTACAAGGTCCCAGGACTAAACAAGATCCCCGTTGAAGATTGGCTCCCCTACTTGTTACTAAGTCGAGGTGGCAATCAACAAGAGCGGCCCCAAGCTGAGTTTAGCGAAGATGCTCAAAAGTTCTTTAAAAAAGCGTATTTACGGCCTCATGTCACTATTGCAGAGGCTTACCGATTAACAGTGCAAGCAGCGGCTGTTCATGGTTGGCAAGTGCCTTCCTGCAAAACAGTAACGCGATGGATGCACAAGAACATTCCTTATGAGCTGCGTATGTTGTGGCGAGAAGGTAAAGCGGCGGTCCACCAGCGATTGGTTCCGGCTCAACGTCGTACTCGAATGGGTATGCATGCACTAGAGCTGGTCTCCGGTGATGGTCACGTGGCAAGGGTTCACTGTCAATTAGAAAACGGCACCATAATCCGTCCGTTAATTTGGGTGTTTCAGGATGTATTCAGTTCCGCAATCGTGGGCTATAGCATCGACATCTCAGAGAATAACGAAATGCTATCAATCGCCATAGCAAATATGGTTAGCAAGTACGGTCTACCAGGTGGTTTTGTTTTTGACCAAGGCTCTGCTGCGCTATCAGACCAGATTACTGGTTCAATGGTTAAGCCAAGTAAACGAGGACGTAAATACAAGAAGTTCGACTCTTCAGAGTTGAAAGGTTTACTCCAAACGCTCGGTTATGCCGACAGTGATATTCGCTGGACTGGCGTAATTGAAGATACCGTTGGCAACAAGGGTAACGCACGAGGCAAGCCTGTCGAACGCGCCTTTCACAGTAGAGGTGGTATCGGTCAGTTTGAGAGACATCCTGCGTTTGATGGTTGTTATACAGGGCGCAGCGTGGAAGACCGACCAACAAATTACTTGGGAGGTAAGTCAGGCGTTCCGTTCAATGTGTTCTGTGAACTGTTTGATAGTTGGGTGACTGATTTCAATACTACCTTGGGGCGTCGAACAGAGATGGCGCGAGGCACTAAGAGTTATCAGCAGGTATTTGATGAAAGTTATGCGGTTTCTCAAATCCGTAAGCCGACTCAAGAACAAATCAGGCTTTGCTTGCTAAGGCGAGAATCGGTCATGGTTCGAGAAAGTGGCGTGTTTGAATTGATGGCAAGTAAATACAAGCTCAAGACGGACTCTTGCTACAAAACCAACCGTTACCAATCCGCCATGCTCTATGACTACATTGGTCAAAAAGTCATGGTTCGATACAACCCGTACGACATGCACAGTGAAGTGTATGCCTATGACCAAAGAGGTCAGTTTATCGGTCCAGTGCCATGTGTCGAGGATTCTGGCTTTGGTAGTAAGAGCGCAAAACGTCTTCAAGCATTGAAGAGTTCTGACATGATCGAGCGAGTCAATATGCTCAATGAACAAGCCTCTTTGATGAGTAAAGAGCACTTCGAAGAAATGGTCATGGGGCTTAAAAACGAACAGTCAGATATTGGCTCAGTGGTTCCAGGCATTAGTGAGATGGTGCCAAGTTTACCAAGCAGTATCGATGGATTTGAAAAGGTTGCGACTCTCGATGTGGAAAGTGGCGAAGACTTTGATGATGACATCAACATCATCAGTGGTGTGTTTAAGACATTCAAACCAGAAGTGGTGAATGGTTAGTTCGCGAAAGCGAGGCATTATGAATAACGTATTAGAACAAGTCAAAATAGTTATAGAGCAAGACGGTTTAACCAATGCTGAAGTTGCTCGTCAGTCAGGTGTTTCGGCTCAAATCTTGAGTCCACTACTAAAGGATAAGTACAGCAGCAATTCTGAGCAGCATTTAGAAAAGCTGGCAAATTGGCTGCGTACTTACCAGGCAGGTAAAGAAACGCGAAGAGAGGTATCTCAAGAGCCGGATTGGGTAGAAACACCAACCTCTAAGGTGTTGCTTGAAATGATGCGCCTATCGCAAGGTTTTCAAGCTTGGACTATGGCTTATGAAGGCGCTGGCGTTGGTAAAACGAAGTCAGCAAGACGCTACCAAAAGCACAACAGTAATGTGTGGATTGTAACGGCTTCTCCAAACACGAAATCACGTAGAGCGTTTCTAGCTGCGATTGCTCGTGAGATGGGTATGAATGCAAACGGCATGACCATTGACCGATTGGATTACGAGATAGCGCAACGTATTGAGGACAGCAACGGCTTGCTGATTATTGATGAGGCGCAGTACGTCACTGATGATTCTTTGAATGGCCTTCGTATCCTAACGGAAAGCCGCATTGGTGTGACCTTATTGGGTAATGACGTTGTACGTTCTCGAATGAGTGCGCCGAAATCTCGCACCAACATGTATCCAGTATGGAGTCGTATTTTGAAGTCGCGCAAAATCACACGTTCGACTCAAAAAGATATCCTGGCTTACATCAAGGCTTGGGGAATTACGGATTCAGCGGTGGTTCAATGGGCGTTCAAAACCATCCCTAGTACCACTGGACAGATTCGAACGCTACGTAACCTTATCCGCTTAGCTATCTCGATCGCAAACGAAGAAGGTACTGCGGTTGGTGTCGCGCACATGGATAAGGCTTACAACTTCATTAAAGAGGTGGCGTAATGGGTAAGTTTATACCTGGCGTAGAAAAGGAAGGTCTCGAAGACCTTGTTATGGCTCAGCTTCAATTTGGCCCTAAAAAACGACATGAGTTAGATGAATTATTGGGAACGTCAACCAGTGGTGCGCTAACACGTTTACGCAAGTGTGGGGCTATCAAGCGAGTTGGAAATCATCTTAGTGGGTGGCAAGCAACGGATAAGCCATACCGAGAGATTTGCAATCATTGTAAAGATACGGTGTTTGCGTGGCGAATTTACGATGGCGAATGCAACTCGTGTCGCCAAACAAAAGGTACAGCCTCTATAAGCAATAAGAGCATGTACCACGAATATGACCTTGCAGCCCCTTTTAACCGACTTCTTAGGCTGCCGTTTGGGTTGTCATCTGATCACTATGAAGCATGTTTGAATAGGAATTAAATCATGTTAGCTGACCATGTTGTTGTTCTTGGTAAGTCTTGGGTATCTCATCGTAGTCCGATGGGTAAAGGTTCATTGATTGTCTGTGAAACACCACTACAACTTAATGAAATGGTTTTAGGTGAGATTGGTGAGCGTTCCATTCATACCATTGACATCAACTTCAATGGTCAGAGAAAGACAATGCAAGCCGTTCGTATCAATCGCGATACGGTTTGTTGGGAAGGTTCTTCTGCGTTAATTAAGGAAAACGTATGTTCCTCGCACTAGGTATCGGGTTTGTTGTTGGTGTTACCGTAGGTGCGGTAATTGGTTTGGTTGTTTTTGTGAAGCGCTTAGGTGCAAAAGTCGAGGAAGTAAACACCGAGTTTGAAAGTATCGAGGCGGAATACACCGAGCTCGTTAAATGTTGGGAGCAATTAGCTGAAAAAGAAAAACACTTCCACGCTCGACGAGCACAATTTATTGAATCTTTAGAAGGTAAAAAAGAATGAACACTCAAGTAGAAAACACCGCAGTAAAAGAAATCACAGTTCAAAACGCGGCACCAGAAGGTTATATGCTGGACCGAAAACAACGTCTTGTTCCTGTTGCTCAAGTTGAAGAACACGACAAGTTGATGGATGACTTTGTGCGTAACCTGGTTGGTGAATCTAAGACGTACCGTGAGCAACTGGCTCAATTTAAAAAGAAAGCATTCGATGATTGTTATGCATTCATGGATCTGCTTGCTGAAAAGTACGAGCGTAAGTTAGGTGGCAAGAAAGGCAACGTATCATTCACAACATTTGATGGTTCTTGCAAGGTGGTCATTAACGTACAAGACAGCATCACCTTTGGTCCAGAACTTCAGATTGCAAAAGACATCATTGATGAGCTTGTGAATGAGTGGTCTGAAGGCGCAAATGAAAACTTACGCGCAATCATTACTGATGCGTTCCAAGTGGACAAGGAAGGCAACATTAACACCTCTCGCATTCTTAGCCTGCGCCGCATCAAGATTGATGATGAGCGTTGGTTAGATGCAATGAATGCGGTATCGGAAAGCGTTCTCGTGTTCACCAGCAAGTCTTATGTTCGCTTCTATGAGAAGAGTCCAAAAGGTGAAATTCAAGCGGTGTCTCTGGATTTCGCAAAGCTGTAATCAGCATCCAGCTCACTTGCAATGAGTGAGTATTAAACCCAAACAACCAACACATTAAATACAGGCAAGCGACGCTCTAGGCGTTCCCGCTTTGGCTTCGTATTGCCTGAATTTAGTGTGAACCTTATTTGAAGGTGTTTTGAATGAAGAATAAAACGATAGCAAGTAAGCAATTTTTGCTGAACGCAGGACGAGCAGCAAAGTTTGAACAAGCGGGATTGTATGGAGATGCCGCAGTATGGTGGAAACGCGCTGCTAAGAATCATGGAGGCACATCGTGGGCGAACATTAGATGGGCTATCCATCGCCGAGAGTACTGCTTCCATTGGAAAGACAAAGTGGTTGGAGCAAGCAAATGACGATTCATACCATTGAAGCCATTTACAAAGAAATCGAGAAGGCAGAGTACGTAAAAGCAACGCTTGATACATCCCGTGAAGAAGCTACCTATGAAGACGGTGCGATTGATGCGTTACTTTGGGTATTAGGCAAAATCCCTTCCCCATTTGAGGATTAAGCAATTGAAACTGAATAATCCACTAGCCATTGATAACGGCACTAACGTTCAGTTGTTATTGTTACGCAAAATCATGAAGGCTAAATATCGAAATATTGAATGTCCTTGTGACTCTGGCTTGAAGTTCAAAAAGTGTTGTTTAAAGAAAGCTGAACTTAAATATAAATCACTAAATTTAAATAGATAGGAAATGTAAAAATGACAACCGAAAATAACGATAACTTTACTCCGACAATGAATCCAAGTGATGTCTCAGTGCAAGATATGTTCGGTCAGATCCTTCAGCAACGTATCAATGAAGGTGCTTTGGAAAAGGCTATCACTGAAAAGGTTGATCGCATGATTGATGATGTTGTATCTGATGCGTTTCGAAGCTACGGCGATATCGCTAAGTCGATGAAAGAAGCGATTACTGCTTCCATCACGCCAAACTTAGAAGATTTAGGGACATTTCCCACTTACCACCACTTTGTTATGCAAAGTCTAAAGTCGGCTGTCACTCGTTTTCAAGATGAAAAGTTGCAAGCAGTTATCGATAAGGAAATGAAAGAGTTGTTCAGCGAAATTCCAGAAGAATTAACGCTGTCATGGGTTATCGACCAAATCAAAGAGCAGATAAAAGGCGACGATGACGACTACCGAGAAGGTCAGGATCTAACACTCATTATTGATGAGGATGGTTCGTTTACTCACATCTATATCGGCAAAGAGCCAGAACAGGACAAATGGCAATGCGAATATAAGATTAATACGCATAAAGGCGAAATCTATAGCGTCAAAGTTGATGGTAAAGAGAAATCGAACTCTGTTTGTGTTGGCCCACTTTACCGATTCGAAAAGGCGATTTTCAACGCCTATGTTATGCGTGCCAATCTAATTCTTGACCAAGGTACGGATGAAAGCTCTTACGACACTTATATTGAATCTAACTACGATTAAACGAAACAAGTCCTGAAAGCTATTCAATCTGGTAAGAAGTTAACTCGTCTTACTCGTTAAAAAAATTATTTAAGTTAGGCAAGCGGCGCTATCAGCGCATCCCGCTTTGGCTTCGCTCTGCCTAAAAACAGCATTCAACCTTATTTAAGAGAGCATTAAATATGGGATCGAATAATACAGAAGCGCTTTCTCGTACGCTGTTGATGGAAACTAAAAGCATCATTGGTCATGCGGTTCATACCATGCTTGACTCCAATGCCAGTGAAGTCCAAAAAGACAGCGCAATCGACAATTTGGTTTCTTGCATGTTCGCAATAGAAGATTACTTTGTTCAAGGATTGAAAAATGACCAGGCACAAACGAATGATCAAAACGTATCACCAGCAACATCAGAAGCCTTGGAAAAATCAGCAGTGGAGACGCACTAATGGCAATCACGCTTGAAGCTAATCGCGGTACTCGAAAAAGAATAGATTGGAGTGGTGGTCGATACGGACAACTGTTTGAGCTAGCTAAGACGCTCACATCTGAAGAGATTGGAAAAGCAATGGGGCTTAATAGCAAAACCGTTCGCTCCACACTGAGCCGATTTCGCATCCAAATCAAAAATGGAAGAGGAAACCCAAAAGTTGGACAAAAAGAAATAGACCTGATGCTTGAGCGAAGAAAGCAAAATGTTCCTCTCGTTGATATAGCAAAGGAGTTTGGCATTTCTTATGACCATGTCAGTCGTTTAACAGCAAAGCAATTCGCAAAGTGGAGAGAGGAAAATCAACATGTCTAATAAAGATATTGACCGAATTAAAAAACTGTTGCGCTTAGCTAAATCTTCCAATGAGCACGAAGCAGCGGCGGCAATGTCTCGCGCTCAATCGTTAATGAAGCAGCACCGCTTAAATAGCAATAGCCCAGAGTTAAGCGATATTTGTGAAGAGTTCGCGTTATCTAAATTTAAATCCCGAAATCCCGCTAATTACTTTGTCGCTCTGGCGCTTAAAATTGGAGAAGCATTCGGGTGTCATGTTTATTTTCGATTTGACTGGGTTACAAGCTCCTATCGTGTTTACTTTACAGGACACAATGAGCGGCCTGATGTTGCCAAATACGCCTATGAAGTATTGGAGCGTCAATTAGTGAAATCGAGAAAAGAATATATCTCGACATTAAATAAGCGGATCAAGAAAAGTACAAAAACAGCGCGAGCCGATTTATTTTGCGAAGGTTGGGTGATTGGCGTAAAGAGATTAGTTGAAGACTTTGCTTTAACAGAAGATGAATCGACGCAACTAAAAGAGTATGTCAAAGCTCAGCATCCAGATATGAGTAGTAAAGAGTCACGCTCTGCATCGACTAAAAACGCTCGTGGTGGTTCACATGACGCACATTGGGCGGGTTTTCAATCAGGACTAGAAGCTGAATTAAACCGAGGTGTGAACGGTAGTGAACAACGCAAATTAGCCAACGTTTAACAAGATAATAAGGAATACTAAAAATGAAAAGCAACGATCAATTAACTAAAGCAACAAAAGTTCTTGCTCCAATTATTCGCAATGCCGTCAATCAAGTATCTGGCGATGTAGACCGCATTGCCAAGGAGCATGATGTGGACGCTAACACAGTATTAATCAATGCGCTCGGTGCTGTTCTACTGGGTGGCATCTCAAATGCTGATGCCAACGCAATGATACTGCAATCGAATAACACAAGTTGGCTAGCAGTAGGTCCTATTAATGGTGCGAAGCAAGGCGGCATCGTTGAAAAAGGGACGCAATCTATCATGGAAGGCATTATTAGGCTTATCGGTATCAGTGAAGAGTTTGAGTGCGATTGCCCGACCTGCCAAGCAAAGCGAACGCCAGTAGATGACAGTAAAAATGACTGGCACACAAATGACATGTCCAAAAAAGGAAAAGACAAAGTAGTACATTAATTAAATTTTTTAACTCAAGCTCTGCAAACCTCGGCGAAAAACTAAACACTGAATATATAATGCCTTTGCATATTGTTGCAGGGGCTTTTTTATATGAATCGAAATCAGCAATACGGTCTTATCCATAAAGGCATGAAGACAAAACTTACCGTTGAACTTGGCGAGTTCTCGGATGATGAGTACCGCCGCGTTCTCATCAACATGACAGGCAAAGCCAGTTGTAAAGAAATGAACCACCAAGAGCTTGAGTCAGTGATACAGCATTTGCGTCAGTTTGGTTACTTAAGCTCTTACGCTCGACCTGTTACCACCACAAACCCAAGCAGACCAACCGACACACAATGGCGAAAACTAGCAGCGCTATGTTATGCCAAAGGTTGGCAAGCTGGATTGAAAGACCCTGCATTAAAGGCATTTGTGAAGCGCACTGCTGGCGTCTCGAATGTGCGCTTCTTAACAAGAAAAACCATCAGTGACGTGATCACTGGCTTGGAAAAGTGGAGTTGAACTGATGAGCGTGTCACCCGTAGAGCTGTTACGAGCTGGCGTTGAAATCGTCCCAATCTCTGATATGGACGATATCGAGAGAACGCTATTAGAGATGTGGCCTGATAAGCGAATACCTGCGCATGAGTTTCAAGCCATGCTCGATCCACTTGATATCAGTATTTTGAAGTATCACGTTGGATGTGAGCGCACCTTTTACGGCATTCGAGAAATCGCAGAGTTGATTTGGAAGTTGAGTAATTATGAGCAAAGTCGAGAGTTCTAACATCAAGATAAAATCTTGCCTTAACGTCATGGCAGGTCATGAGGTCACTAGAAGACGACGCATTAAGGATGAGCGGGTCTTCGCTTTTAAGTTGGCGAAGTGGTACACCTTCGCTATTGGTCAAGATGAACCGAAAACCAATGACCAGTTAACCCTCTTTTAAAAACGATTGAAGCCGCCTTGAATGGCGGCTTCTTGCTATCTATGCGGTGGGTTTTGGTTTGGGGTTGCTACTTTTAAACGAGGCTCCATAGAAGAAGCTGATGATGCCAGCAATGATAGTGCCGAGTAGGAAACCAAGGATGGTATCAGCAAAGCGAACCGCTTCTTGTGGTATATCGATAAAGGTGATCGCAAACAGATACGCCGTAGCAATGATGGCCCAGTAAAACGAGAAGTAATACAGGAATCGTTTTACAAATCGGTCTTCATCTTGGAGTGTCTCAGCTTGCAGTTTCCGGGCATCTTTTCGATCCCCAAATGCAAGCTTGGTAAGCTCCAGCTCATGCTCCATCAACTTGGCTTCCACTTTGGTTGCCATTTCTGGGTTTTGTAATGCCTGAATGGTTTGCTCTAGCGTGGATGTCCCTGTGACCGCTTGAGTGACCTTCACAATCTTATCGGCAATCTCGTTGCCATTGCTGCCCCCAAACCAAGCGCTGATGGTGTCACCAATGCCAAGTGCATTAGCGATACCGAGTGCGGCGGTAATCAAACTCATAGACGCACAATCTCCAACTCGTACTCATCATCGATGAGTGTTTCAAGTAAGACGTTCATTGCGATCTTGCTATTCGCTACACCCCATTTAGCACTATGCAGCGCCGTTCCTGGTGCAATGCAGCCTTCAAGCTGATGCGGGAAGTTGGCAACGTGCATTAAGCAGTGAGTGCGAACGCTTGGACCGTACACAGTTACGCCCAAGGTAGGCGCTTCTAATGCAAAGCACTCACCAAATCGTGGCGATTCATGGCGCTTTAAGTTGTATGCACCCGCAGGCACACAGCTAATGCTTGGGTTGTTGTTATTCCACTCTCGTTCAACGGTGTAGCAAAGGCGTTCACCATTCATAAAGAGTTCACCATAAGTGCCGTTTGGTAGCCCTTTAGTGATGAGTGTGAGTTTTTTCATGACGTTCTCCAGTGGATGAAAGAGATTGCCAAGTGGCGACCAGTACGCCGAAGAACATTACTTGCATCGTGGGAGGCGTTTCTGTCAAACCGTAAAAGCCAGCAGCAATCAGAAGGCACAACAGCGCCTTCCAGTTACGACGGATTGTGGCGCTTAGACGCGCCGCAATATAGGTGATTGTCATCATTTGCCTCTCAAGAATCTGACCACTTCGCTGATGGTTTTCATTGGGTTCTTCGCTAGTTGCTCCATCAATAGGTTCCAGCCTTGCAATATGTACCTTGCGGAATACCCTGCAATGCCCGCTAAAACCAATCGCAGCGTACTATCCATTTCGATACTCTCAAGCCCGATGTAAACCAGTGCCAGCACAAAGGTTGACATCACCACGCCCGCCAAGATTGAGCGAAGCGTCATGGTGTCGGTACTGGCTGCTTGAGAAAGTGCCCCAATTAACGCCATCGCTGATAGCCCTAACATAATGTCCAGCTCGACCAGCCAGTCCGTTACTTTCATGCCTTACTCCACTTGTTCATCCACAATGTCATAGGTGATATCGGTGATAGTGATCACCGGATATTGATGCTGTGCAATTGCGTGAAACTCAAGCGGCGTTGTGGCTAGATAAACCGCTTGCATGACTTGTGCTTCTGAGGTCAGTGCTTCAGGTACGATGTCACGTCCAAGCTGTTTTTTCCAAGTATCAGTCAGCGCATTCAATCTTGCTCTGACTGCTTCCACGGTACTGGTCGCCATTGACTGCATATTAGAATAAATAAGTAGATGCACTGTGGTGCTCGCACGATAGGGCTCTGCGGCTTTCGCACTAACGATATCCCCAATTGGACGGCGCTTGATGTCGTTACAGCTTTCTTCAACCGCATCAAGAATACTTGGGCCTGGCACTTCGTCACTCTTAAGTCGAATGTAGATATCGATGTAGTTAGGCTTAGGACTCAGTACCTTGGCTTTAGCAATGCTGGTGTGAGCGCTGCGAGCAAAGTATTCGTAAGCATCATAAGGGCCTGCACTTGAAAAAGCAGACGGTGCTAAGTAGATGCGCTCTGCGTAGCTTTCATCAGACTCTTCATTACTGCCCCCTGCGGAGATGGTGATATTGACTACGCTGACAATGCCTGGCGTAGGTTTGGAGATTTGTGCAATATCCCCCGCCATAAAGCCGTTTGCTGACGGTCCGGTATTCTGCGCATAAAGCGGGATGACTTTTTGCGTTTCACCACGACTAATAAGAAACGCCACGTTAGTATGAAAGAGAGTCTTGCCGTCTTTTGCCAGCATCGCAAACCCTTGGGGGATTTCAAAACCACTGTGGCTATCGGTGAAAGTAAATTGAAACTCAGCGCTTGATTGTGTTGGTTTTAAGCGCTCACAATCGACCAACGCCCCCATGTTGTCCAACTTGGCTCCCTTGGCGAACGGCAGCAAGTTTTGTTTCCCTTCAAAGTTGATCTCATCAACCAGCATTTCACGCTCATAAGCAAGCTGCTCAAGTTGGAAGGTTTCTGGATCATTGGTGCTTGGGTAATGTCCTGTTGCCGCTTGGTAGTTATTACGCATTCTGGCTAAGGTAGCTTGGTAATCGGATCCAATCAGCTTAGGTTCAGGCAATTGCCCTAATGGTGTTTTCATTGTGTTTTTCCTATCTGCGCGCTGCATGTCCAGCCAGAATCACTCACTGTGGTGGTTTGACGGAGCACTTTCCAAGTGGAGTGCAGTTTGCCAATGTCAGTAAATTGAATGGTTTGCCCTGAAGTCAAAGGCGTTGCGGTCAGGGTTAGGCTTCCCGTTGCATTGCCTTTGCTGCTTTGCTCCATCAACATGGAGGTCGCGTAAGTTACCGCCTCATCATGGTTAGAAGCGGGCGCATCGTAATAGCGAAGTATTTGAGAGTCCGGCGCATCTTCATCACCAGCGGTATAACTCACCAGTGACTTTTGCTCTTGATCGTAATAATCGATTTTGACCGCCGTGTATTTACCGCGCACCACATCAGGCAAATCCAGTTTTTGAATTTGGTTTCGGTCTCGAATGGAAAGTGTGAGTTTTTCGATGTCATTGGGTACGCCCATGTATAAGCAACCGCTTTTGATGTTGATTGGCAGTCCATATAAAACACCTAATCGACGCAGCATACTCATTGAGGACTCCGCTTGCTGCTCAACACGATTCAAAGTGACATCAGGGCCCGTTAATACCGCTTTCATTCCTGCTTCATTGGCGACGATATTAAGCAGAGCTGACAGCTTAATATTGTCAAAGGCGCGGGACTGCTGTTTGTCCAGGTCAGTTCGTTGCAATTTGGCGGCATTGGCTTTGATGATCACTTCATCCGGTGAAAAGCGAAACTTGATGTCATCAATTTCAAATGCGCCCCACATCCATACCGAATCTAAGAATGCAATGCCTGGCTTTAAGATGTCACCTTTGCTTGGATACCAAGCATCAAGAAAGCGTCCATCAAGGTTGTTGAGTGTGAGAGTAAGGTTATCTGGCTTCTCGCTCTCGTTTGTGCTCAAGCTGTCGGTATAAGAGATATGTTTGACGAACGCGGACAAGCTCTTTGATACGTTACGCCCAGACCACTCAAGATAGATTTCTGGTTTGATCATTGTTGCCATGGAGCCAACCCTATGATGTTTGGTTCACTCTCTTTCGCGTCCAGTTCAGGTATTACCACCTTAGCACCACCAGGCAGTGCGAAGCTGTACTGTCTCACCAATGCTCGGTTGTGAGCGCGTAGATGTTTGACCAAGGCATGATTACTCTTGTTATAAGCTCGAAGGCAAATGGTGTCCCACCGCTCACCATCGATGGCAATTAACTCACGCATTAGCGAACCTCAACCAGCGTCAGTTGATAAGTGGACGCAATGACAATGCCTTCTGGTGTAGTTTCATCGTAAGTACAGCTCATGCTTTTGTATTTGAAGTTACCTAACACGTCATGACCAATCACGATTGGCTCAGCGATACTGCTGTTAGATTGCGCCAGTAGAATGGCTTGCATTGCCGCTAAATCACAAAACTGGTTGTGCAGTGTGATACTGATTGAAATGCTGCGCTCACTCTCACCCATGAATTGGTGCTGTGGGTAGCCATTCAATACGTTTTGCGCTGGCACTTTCCAAGCTCGGTTGTCTCGAAAGCTCGACGGACTGGTCAGGGTTTTAAAACCGCATTTACCCCATGCGCCCCAATGTCCGCTCTTCATCACTTGTTGAATGCTCAATGGTGATCTCCTCTTTAGTGTCGTCGTTTACCAAGGTAATGTGTTTAAGTCGTGGGTTTGGGAAGTATCGATGCACGGTCAAAACGAGCGTAGCGGTCCACTTATCTTCATAAGCCATCATTTCATCCGCTATTTCGTCCTGGTCATTGAATTGGGACATATTGGCGTAACCGTCACCAACGCGAGCTGCGCCATAAAGCAGCCCGTCACCCACGACTTTTAATTCCCAATCAGGATGTGCTTTTTTGATGGGGTCGCGTTCTCGGATGTCTTCAGCAACATCTTCAATATCAATCGCTCGATGCGTTAGCATTTCCGTAATGAGTAAAGATTCCGACAAGCTTGTTCTTGTGAGCGCTTCGTTGACATTGCCGCCACTGATGCGATACGAAATCACAAGGTCCATTTCACAAGCGTATGGCTGATAAATGACATCCACTGCCTGTCTTGCGATGGGTGTTAACCGGACATTGGTTGCCATGATGCGGATATGACGACGGGCAGTGGCGTTCGATGGCTCCATGATGGTGGTCATTGACAGCCTTGACGTCAGCATGTCTCGCAGTTTGTCTAATACAATCATCTTGCCGTTCCTAATGCTTCTTGCGTGATGGTCTTGATCATTTCTTCTTGCTCTCGATGCAGCAGCATGAACTCGCGCTTTGGTACCTTAATGCCTGAGCTTCGATAAAACAGAACGTAAAACACCCCTTTCGCGTTAGGGCTATAAGTGCCGTCTTTGCGCTTTCGTGCATTACGGTTGGTTTTCGTCTTTATGCGAAGCCCAAACGGCTTCGCACCAACAGGGGCGCGGCCCATGACGGCTTTGGGTCTAAAAAAGATTTTCCACCCTTGGTTTTCAAGCCAGGTTAATGTCTTTTTCACGCCCCATGCTTCAGAGCGTCGCTTGACTTGTTTGGTGGTTGGGATAGCCAACTTTCTTGAACGCTTAGGCTTGATGATGCCACCATCATTAATCAGTGGTGCATGAGGTTTATTGGTCCCCACAAATACCATGCCGCCTTTTGCGTAATAGCTAATGGATGCGCGGGTATCACCTGTGTCTTTCAACGGTTGGCTACCGCCGTTCTTTAGCTGTTTTGTGAGCGACGCATTCGGTACAAAAGGACCATTCATATTTTGCTGCACCATAGAGACTGCCAATGGACCTATCTTGTCCGGCAGTTTATCTATGTGCCTTTGCCGCTTTTCCAGTTCAGCAAGAAATCCAAAACCTGCCATCACTCATCCTCTTTCTCGTCATGGCGACTAGAGTACGAAATGTCACACGGCAAGATGCTCGTGTGATCCCGCTGAAGCTATCTTGAACGTACATTGAAAGCCTTGAAAACCAATACATTAGAAAGGAAATAGCGTGGGAAGACGCAGTAAAGCGGAAACGATGGGTATCGTTGAACGCATCATTGATTTATACACGCGAGACAAATTGAACTCTGAAAAGATAGCTAAGGTGCTAAAAGAGGAAGGGATCAAGTTAAGTGCTCGTGCCATTCGCCGAACGATTAAGACCAACGAAGAAGCAGCGGTAGCACTTCGTAAGGCTCAGGACGAAAGTAAGATTTTGCTTGATAGCATCAAAGATACCGCAGGTACAGACCTTGTGGATGCGGCTAACCAATTGCTTGCTCGCAAGCTTGTTGACTACATCAAAGACTTGGATGATTTGGATTTCGACGATCCAAAAGACCTGTTCTCTGCATTAAGTAGTGTCACTGGCGGTACGGTTGGCGTAGGTCGTTTGAAGATGGAGTTTACTCGCGGCGTGAAAGCAGCCAAGCAAGACCTGAAAAAAGAACTCACTCGTTTGCTCTCTGAAGAAGATCCAGAATTGCTGTTTCGTTTGATTGAAGCGGTTGAGTCTATCGATGTGGAATACAAGCGAGGTCGTGGTGTTTGATAAAGCGGAGCTGCTGCGCCTGAAAGAGCAAACTCAGCTCCGTATGCTCATTCAAGCCAAAGCAGCAGGTAAAGACGAGCGCTTAGGTAAAGCAAGAACAGACTTCGCGTATTTCTGTGAAACCTACATGCCTCAAGCGTTTCCAGTCCCTTTTGCTGATTACCAACTGGCATTAACCCGTTTAGTCTCTGCAAGGCAGCTTAGCTTTGCCGATGCCGAGTTGTTTCGCTCAGTGACCTCACCAGAAGATCATGACTTTATTCAGATGCCTGAAGGCGAGCTTGAAGGCGTTCTTGATATTGAACCTCGTGACCATGGTAAAACCACGCGCAATACACAGGCTCTGCCTCTATGGCTTGCGCTGAACTATCCTGGTTCGTTTATTGTTATTTGTGCGGCGAGCTCTGACTCAGCTAAGGATATGATGGATGGCATCAAAACGATGCTTGAAGAAGATGAGCAAATCATCGCAGATTATGGCGTTCAAAAGCTCAAGGGAAACACTTGGGCGAAACGTAAAATCCAACTTGCCAACGGCTCGGCGATCCAATGTGTGGGCGCAGGTCAATCTCTACGTGGTGTAAAGAACGAGTTTCAACGTCCAACACACATCATCTGTGATGACCTGTTAAAAGACGATGAAGTGGAGTCGGTAAAGCGTAGACGCGCACTCTACAACTGGTTTAAGCGCGTTATCTTAAACTTAGGTAAAGGCGCACTGACTATCATTGCCAACACCATCATGCATCCAGACGATTTGCCAAGCCGTTTGCTTAAAGAAATCTCTGAAGGCGTCATGTCAAACTGGATTGGTTTGCGCTTTGGAGCCATCACGCCAAGTGGTGAACCACTGTGGCCTCATCGCTGGCCTTTGCCGTTACTGCTCGATAAGAAGAAAAAGCTTGGCTCTCACATCTGGGCGACAGAATACGAGAACAAGCCAATGTCAGCCGATGAGAAGGTGTTCAACATGAGCACGGTGAAAACCTATCATCCAGGCGATGTTGATCTTCGAGACTGTGAAATTGGTATGGCGGTTGACCCAGCTACGGGCGCAGATGGTGGCGATGACTCTGCCATTGCGGTGGTAGCAAAGCATAAACATACCAATGTGCTTTATGTTCTCTTTGCCGATGGTTGGGTTGAATCAGACTTGGCGTTTGCTCGGCGCATTGTTGACATCTATCTTCGCTACAAACCGAGCTTTGTTGTGATTGAGGAAGTCGCGTTTCAAAAAATCTACCGCCGTGAAATCCAACGTGAAGCGCTTCGTCTTGGCGTCGTTCTTCCAAGTGAAGGCTTTAGAGGTGGGAATAAGTTCATCCGTATTAAGAGCTTGCAAGCGCTGTTTGAGACAGAAACGCTGCTCATTCTTGAAACCATGACAAGGCTCAAAGACCAGCTCGACATGTACCCTCGCGGTAAAGATGACATTCCCGATGCGATTGAAATGTGTATTCAAAGACTCATCACGGTGTTTGTTGGTGGCTCGGCAGCGCCTAAGCGTGTACCAAGACCGAAGAACCCAATATCTCAAATCGCTTCTCGGCTTGGCTCTGGTATTAGAAGGATGGCGCGATAATGCAATGGGTAGCAGAGATAAGAAAACGGATTGATCGCCTCTACGAACGTCTTACTCGCATCATCAGTGTGGGCGAAGTGATTGATGTTGATGCTCATTCACACCGCGTTAAAGTCTCATTAAAAGGGTTAGATGGTGTGCCTACCGTGTGGCTGCCTGTTCTGGTATCAAGAGCCAAAGGAGCATCTGTCGTGCATAACCTTGACGTGGGTGAGCAAGTGGTGTGTTTGTTTCCACCCATTGGGGATATGGCTAAGGGGTATGTGATGGGCTCTTCATACAACCAAGAAGACCGCCCCTTTGTGACGGATGCCAAAGTGCTAGGCATTCGTCTTTCAGATGGCACCACCATGACCTACGACGAAAACAAAAAGACGCTGCTGATTGAAATCGCGGAAGGTGGTCCGGTGATGACCATGACCAAGGACGGAACTAAACTGAAATCCAAGCTTGATATTGAAGGCGCAGTATCTATCAGTGAAACACTGACAGTGAAGAAGGACATTTCAACCGATGCGAACATTAAAGCGAAGAAAGAAGTGATGGACAAAGTGGGCTCCATGACTCAAATCCGAACCATCTACAACGGACACAATCACGTTGCACCAAAAGGACCAACGACAACCCCAAATCAGCCTATGGGCTAAAACGCTCTAGAATCGACTCTAAGCGGTTTTTTAATAAAATGGCGCAATGGTACGGAAAATTTTTTTGAATCAGTCTTAATGGGGTCTTAATGCCCTCTTAATGCTATCACTAAATCTATTTTCTATCGGATCCATCATTGCGCCATCCACTTTCTATTTTTACGGTATTTTGAGCAATTTATGTACGCAATTCGACTTAATGGTGAAGGTCGCTGTGAAAGTCTCTATGAAGATATTTTGCAGTCACTAAAAATTCTTATCCTCACTCCAAAGGGAACTCGCATTTTTGATCCTGAGTATGGCTGTGATGCGATGAGCTACACTGACCGACCTCAATGGGAAATGTCCACGTTGATGGTGGAAATTACCAAACAGGTAGCGAAATACGAAAAGCGCGTCACCTTAGCGCAAATCTACGCCACGCCATCAGAGATGGAAGGCGGACAGTTTTCTATTAAAGCCACGTTTACTATCAATGAAACGGGTGAACAGATAAGAGAGGCGTCTTTATTATGAATATTGATGTTTACAAAGCATTAGGAAGTAAGCCTATCCAAATGAAGTGTCCTGGCCTAGATGAAGCCAAAGCCGCACAAACTCAGGTGAATACAGTCATACAAAAGCTACAAGCATTGGGCCTTGATGAGATGCAAGAAATTGACATGGAGGTTATCAATGTACTTGAAGACAAACTGAGCCTTGTTAATACCTCAGTTGATAACACCATGGGACACATGCAAAACCTGTCTGATAACGCAATGTGGTTTGCGAGTAAATCAAATCTGGTCAGCACTCTTGATACCATGGCGGGCTTTCCCGTTGCGCCTTGTGTGAATACCAGCGCGTTGTTTGGTCCAATCAATGGTGTTGCTGCGGAGATCTTTTCTAAGGTCGATACGCTGGCTCAGACCATAAGCATAAAAATAGAGAGTTACTTATCAGGGGCGCTGGACGCTATCGAGCTGGAGCTGTACCTCTCTGGTGTGGGTGAGCTCATCGATGATACGACGGCGAAGTTCGATAAAATGGTTGCCGATGGCAAAGCCTTAATTGATGAGTTTGAGCAAAAGGTGATGAACTCATCCATTGCCAGTGCGATTGATGCACTATGGAGCAATCCTTGTACCCAATCCATTCTTGATGCCACCCTTCCAGATGATATCAAGCAACATTTACCTTCCTAGGTTCGCTCGTGTGATCCGTTGATTTAAGTATTTTCTTTAATCTACTCCCTACTAACTGATAGGGAGTACCTCTCATGAAACACGGTGTCGATACCGTAGAAGTAGTCACAGGACCAACCCCTGTACTCGATGTGTCGAGTGCTATTGTCGGGGCGTTTGGTACAGCGACCATTGCCGCGCCAGGTAGCATTGTAAAAACGCTCTCATACGACGAAGCCAAAGAACTGCTTGGTGCTGGCTCTTTGCTTGATGCGCTAAGACGTGTTTACCAATACTCAGAACGCGCCACGGTGATTTCTTACGTCACGATGGCAGCGCCTTCTGAAGCTAAAGCAGCTGCTCAAGCTCAAGACAAAAAAGAGCCTGTAAAAAAAACAGCAGAAGCACTTCCTGATGTTGCGGTGCTTGATGCATCAAGTGAAGAAGAGAACGTCAAGCTGCAAGAAGAAGTACGCCTAGAGCGCATGAAAGCAGCCGACCCTGAACTTGCGGCATTTATTAACGCATTACCTTTGATCCGTAAAACGCAAGCCATCCTTGGTTTTATGCCAAAGATTTTCATTGCGCCAGGACTTATTGATAAAGAGGGTGCTGCCTCTCAAGCGATTGCAGCGATACGTAAGACTCGTGGTATGTGGATCACCGAGCCGCCAGCTGCCTCAACGAAAGAGCAAGCCAAAGCCTACGCCAATGGCATTAGTGACTATCGCGCAGCGTGTTATTACCCGCGCTTAAAAGTCCTGCAAGAAGATGGCTCATCGGCGCTTGACTGGGCAGCACCTTCTTATGCAGGGTTGATGGTTCAGATGGACAAGAACATGACTGGTGAGCTAATTGAAACTGGCTACTGGTGCAGTCCCTCAAACTTGAAACTGGTGGATGCCGTCGCGTCAGAGTTTGATTACGAGTATCTGCCGAACGATTCAGATTGCGATGTGATTGAGCTTAATGCCGCGGGCATTGTTACCACCATCAACTTCAATGGTCTTCGTGCCTTTGGCAACCGCAATACTGCTTATCCGTCTAAATCGGACGTGATGACCTTTACGGCATGGCGACGCACGATGGATGTGATTGAAGAAGCGATTGAGAAGTTTGCAATGCAATACCTTGATCGCCCGATGTTCACCAGTCCAGACGATTTAGCCAACACCTTGATTGGTCGCGTCGCTGAAAGCGTCAATGACTACTTGCGCGGCAAGATTGGGGAATCGCTGGTTTATGGTGAGTGCTTCATCAAACAGGAGCACAACCCACTGAGCAACTTGATGCAAGGTAAGGTGAAGTTCCATTACAAAGCCACGCCAGCAATGGTCATGGAAGCGATTGAGTTTGAAGCCGAGATTTATTCAAAAGGCTTGGAAGATGCGCTTTCTCAACTATTAGGGAGTAACTCGTGAGTAACGCTAGCGTCATTATTACAAACCAAGCGATTTACATTAATGAATCGCAATACATCGGTCGTGCAAAAGGCATGAGCGTTGAAGTAACCCGTAAAACTAAATCCGTAGGTGGATTGGGTGGTGTTGGTGGTATCGATGTGCCGACAGGTAAGTTTGAACCTATTAAAGCCAGCGTACCTTTTGAAAGCCTAGCGCCAGCAGACCTGCGCCGCCTTAACGAAAATGGCGGTTATGTGAAGCTTCGTTGTACAGGCATGGTTCGCGTTCTCGATACCCATACGGGGCTTCGCAAAGATGGCTCAATGACGGTGCGCATTCACGGTTATTTGCTCAATCCTCCAGTTCCTGCATTCAGTGACGAAGCGCAAGACTACACAGGCAACGTGTCCGTGCAGTTCTTGGAAGTCTCAGACAGCAGCGGTCAAGTCTTCATGGTCGACTTTGCCAAAGGTCTAAGTTACCCAGAGTTAGGAGCGTAACCATGGCTCGAATGCGCAAAATGTCCATTGTGACGACAGGCGTTCAAAAGACAGGTGATGTCGTCACAAAAGAAATGCTTGATAGCGCGGTGGCAAACTTCAACAAAGACGCAAGACCGCCAACTATCGCAGGACATATTGATGAATGGAGTGATCAAATCCCTGCTTATGGTCGAGTGGATAACCCCTACGTTCAAGAAAGCCAAGAGTTTCCAGGTGAGTGGGAGCTCATTATTGAGGTGCACTACACCCCATGCTTAGAAAGCATGGAAGACAGTGGCGAGTTTGAAGGCTTTAGTATCAGCCTTCATCCCTGTGAAGGACGCGAAGGTTGGTATATCCATCATCTTGCAATCTTAGGTTGTCTGCCTCCCGCAGCAAACACCAAAACACTTGAAGTGGTGGAGCTTAGCGCTTTACCAGAAGGCAAAAAGGCTGTGCAACTGTCAGCCGTTATTATCGAAGAGAGCATCTTAGATATGAAAAAAGAAGAACTAGAAACCATGGTGAAAGAGCTCACCACATCGGCAGTAAAAGAAGCCGTAACGGAAGCTTTAGCATCATCCAATAGTAACCCTAGCGATGCTACAAACACGAACCCAGCGGCAACCGTCGTGGATTCGGAAGAAACCAAAGCACTGAAAGAGCAGCTTGCTCAGGTTCAAGAAACGACAAAAGCAACGCGCATCGATGAAGTGAAAGCACTGGCTCAAACCAAAGAGATGTCTGAAGCAGAGCTGAAGCCAATCCTCGATACGCTAGAAGCGACGGATGCGGTGAACCTGTGTGATAACTCAGCGACGGGTATCTTCGCCAGTATGAAGCGCATTGTGGAAGCAAAGCCTGCGAAATCGCACTTGCCATCACAAACCTTGTTTACAGGTTTGCCTCAAGCACCTGTCAACCTATCGGCAGGTCAGCAGCCTAAAGACGTTGACCTGATGAGTGTCGCTGAAGATTCAGGATTCTAATTATGAAGTGTTCACAAAAAGTAGAAGTCAATCTTACCTCGGTTGTCACTGCAAACAACCTCAACCAAACGCGCCATATCGCAGTAAAAGCAGGGGTGACAGGCATCAAGCGTGGTCAGGTGGTCATCATCAAAACCACAGGCATTGAACCTTGGGATGGGACAGCCTCAGGTAAACTGGCTATCGCAACTCAAGCGCAGCTTGAAAGCCACACCGCAATCCCTTGTTTGGTGACGGGTGGTTACATGGCAAGCCAAGTGCTTGTAGGTGATGTGCCAGTCAATGCCGCACAAAAGCTGGCACTAATGAGCTCTATCTTGTTTGAGGGTCAATAAAATGGATAAACAAACCCTTTGTAAAGCGCATCAAGCGAAGTTCAACGAATGTTATTTAGGACTTCAAAACACACTTGGCGGCAATCCTCTTACGCTTTTGCGTGATGACAATAGCCCAGAACTGATTTACCGCGCAGGCACTTACCTTGAACAGATGCTTGCTATTGCTTCGCTGTGCCATGACAAAGGCGCAAAAGAAGATGGTTCAGTGCCAAACGGTCCTGGTGTAACCGATGACGGTATCGCTCAAACTGAGCCGCCAGCACTGGACAAGAACGCCAACAAGCCGAAGGCATCGAAAGACAAAAAAGCGTCTGAACCAAAGGCTGAAGACGAGCAAAACGATAACGGCTCAGACGAGCAGTAATGTAATACCGGCTTTCATGCTTGTTGTGTGAAAGCCCCTTTTTAGAAAAGAGAATATCCATGGATTTATTAGCCCTAATCAACAACTTGATGACCCCTGAGTTTATTTCAGAGCTGCTGGTCAAGTTTAAAAAGAACCACAACAAGAAGTACCCTATCCGCGATCTAGTTTTCGGCAAAGGTGTTCAGCATCCTTTCTCCAGTATTACGATGGCAGATTTGCAACGTGAGTTATCGAACGTGCCTATCGTTCGCCGTGGTACAGAAGCCTACGCACTCGATAAAGGCACAGGCAATGTTATTTCCATCGATCCAAGTGGTATTGATGTTTCTGACTTCGTTTCGGCTGCGGACATCAACGATTTGGCGGTGATATTCCAGCAACACGGTGAAAAGGCGATCAAGACTTATCTTGAGAATCGCATCAACGACATGTTGATTGTGGTGCAAAAAACCATTGAAGCACTTTCTGCTCAATCGCTCACTGGTTACATTGCCTACCCAATGAAAACGGATGCAGGTACAGAACTGTATGATATTGAATATGGCGAACCTATTTTGCACACATTGGAGACAAAGTTAACGCCAACATCTACAGTCTCAGATTTGTACATGCTTCTTGAAGATATGCATACAAAAATGCAAGAAAAGCATCACGGTGATGAAGTGATGGTACTTGCTGGCTCTAAAGCGTTCTCTTTGGCTTTGACTATCGCATCAGCGAAAAACCAGTCTGTCGTTAAAGTCTCGATGCCAGAGCAAGGTGTTCTGATTGTGGGTGGTTACAAGATCCAGAAAGAAACAGGCAAGTACAAAGGCGTCAATAACGCCATGACCGATAAAGTGGCGTCAACGAAGTTCTGTATGATTGATACCAACGCGAACCACAAGTTGTACTACTTGGCACTGGACGATCTAAAAGCGGGTAACAAACCACTGCCGTTCTTTGCTACTCATAACATCAAAGACAACCCATCTGGTCTTGAAATCTTGGGTAAGTCGAAGCCAGTACCAGCACCTATCGTGAATGCGATTTGTTGGTGTGAAGTTGTGGCAGCAGCATAAGGATTGCACAATGACCCTTGATGATTTCAAGCGGTTAGTGACTCCAGAGGGCGTGAAGAACGCCCTCGAACCCCAGCTCTATACGTCACTAACTGGTGACTCTGTAATAAGCACCAGACCAATGCCTAAAAATAGCCTGGTACATTACGATGAGTTTGATGATGACTACGAGACATTCAGTGACAGTCGAACGATTCCCGTCCCTGTAACGACAGCTTGTAATAATGCCGCCATGTGGGGTTACGTGACCTTGATGCAAGCTGAGGCTCTATGTAAGCCATACAGTGAAGACCAGCAAGCGGTCATTGGAATGGCTTTGGTCAATCGTGCGATTTATGAATTGGGACGCATCAGCCAGTTCGATGTCAGTTTTCACTCTAATAAAAAAGATGCACAAGCCATGCTTGATGCCGTGTTAGGTCGAGTGCCTGCCACTGACGGTCAATCGTCTTCTTACTTTGTCGGTGCGAGTATCACTAAAGATGAAAAATCCAAATCTCAGAATCTCAACCCTTTCTACCGCTTTACCCAGCACAACCTCTAACTACCTGACCCAATACTATCCTGTACCGTCACAGCTTGGCGGCAGTGTCCACCATTCCTATGATGCCTATTGGGGCGCAATTGAAGCCATGTTGCTTGATGATGAAGTCTCTGGTGACTTAGAGCTTCGCAAAACTGTCGCACTCAGTATGCCTTGGGTGTGGTCTGGTAGTGATGCTGCCATCGATAACGCCAAAAAGCTGCTTTCAAGCATCGACTTTGATGGTCTTTTGATGGCAGGTTTAAAGCATCTTGAATACGGTTTTAACCCCGTTGAGCTGGAATGGTTTCAAGATGCAGATAAGGTCTATCCTGTCGGTTTTAGCCATCGTGCGCCGCGCCAGTTCCGCATCGGTCAGCAAGGTGAGCTTATCTTTATGCATGGTGACTTCGAATCCATGACCGTGCAACCAGGTCAAGTGATGGTGTTTCTTCGTAATGCCTCGAAAGAAAAGCCCTATGGTGAAAGCTTATTGGAATCCGTCTGGCCGACGTGGCAGGTGAAATGGAACCACATTGCCAACCTCGATCGCCTTGGTGAGAAGTACGCTGTCCCTTCAGTGGTTGCGCTTGCAGAAAACGGTGCGACCCAAGAAAGCTTAAATACGATTTCGTACAACCTTGCCGAACTGGAAGGAGGTGCTGGTGTTGCCCTTGGCGGTGTAAAGAGTCTCCAGGAACTTACTATCTCAGGTAAAGCAACCGAACTGGTTGATGTTATTAAGTTTTACGATAACAAGATTTGTAAGCGCATTACAGGGCAAACCCTATCCACAGGCAATCAAGACTATGGCTCTCGCGCCCTTGGGGAAGTGTTCGAACGTGCCACGCTTCGCATTACTGCCAGTGATTTGAAAGTGGTGATCAACACCATCAACCTAACGCTCATTCGTTGGCTTCGTTTACTGAACCCTGGTTTAGAGGTGGCATCGATGCGGTTTGATGACGCAGCGTTTAAGGCGATGGTGGAAGGTGCCAAGCCAAGCTCAAACAAAGATCCATTATCTCTTTCTGACTCACCAAGAGAGGAGTTAATGCTATGTCTTTAAAAACACTCATCGCTAAAGAAAAGCGCAACCTCACCAAAATGAAAGGGCTGGAAGATTCAGCCCTTTTGTTTACCGCGAGCAAACTGTCACAGCTTGTTAAAGCTAAGCTCACCAAAAGTTCAGGCTTATCTTTGTCTAACACCAAAACCTTTGCTGAAGTTTTTACCTCAAGCATGGTCCTCGCCTGGTTGTATGGTCAGAAGCATATGATTGATGCACTTGACCAATCCATCAACCTAGCCAGCGATGATGTCATGGTGGAGTTCTCAGAAGCGATTGATCATCTTAAGAGTCAGGTGCCTCTTGATAGCAATACTTACCAAGAGCTAGAAGCCAACCTAAAACTTAGAGCCTTTACCATTGCGTCTGTGGTAGGTGAAGAAAGCTTACAACGGGTGAAGCGTTACTACACAGATGCGTTAGCACTAGGACAGAGTAAGTCGGAGGTAATGCAAAACATCGATGGACTCTTAGAGCGAGCTGGCATTGCTGAGAGCAACCCTTACTATTTAGAGCTTCACTATCGCAACAATATGATGGGTGCTTACAACATGGGGCGTTGGACTCAAGTAGAGCACAATGAACTGGTTGAGTACCTGATGTATTCATCCGTTCTTGATGATGGCACAACCAAGCTCTGCAAACACCTACACGAAACGGTTAAGCCCAAAAACGATCCCTTTTGGAAGCAATACTACCCACCAAACCACCATAAATGCCGCGCTATTGTCATGGCGATAGCGAAAGCCATGTATGACAGTTTGCCTGATAGTGTAAAAGCACAGTCAAAGAAAATCACACCAGACAGCCTGGACAAAGACGATACCTTTAAAAAGGAGCATCAGTTCAAAGGCAGTCCAACCAACAATATGGAGCGTATCCCTAAAGGGCTGATGAATGAGGCTAAGAAGTTCGACTTAGAAAAGGACATCATTGAACAAACGTTCAAACAGAATAAAAGCCTCATTCAAAGTACGTTCACCGCACTTAATACAAAAACGCTCACAGAAACGCAAACTAAGAAGGTTCTAGAAAAAAATAGCCGGCTTAAAAATCAGAGTGAGAAAGTCGCGGACCTCTCACTTGTGAGTGAGGCTTACTATGGATTTCATCACCTTAGCAATGGTGATGCTGTTGCCGCGCTGTATCTTGTGTTCTGGATTGAAAAGGATTTAGCGGTAGTCACTCGAACGAAAGCGTTTGGCGCTACGGTACAGTCAGTGGTATCGATGACAAAAGCAGAAGTGTTAGATCTCATTAAGGGGAAAGAACGCGTGTAGTTTATAAAATGGCATTCTCTTTCTCGTGAGGGTCATCACGTATGCAGTGCATTTACAATAAGCAAGGTTGCACCTAATGTGATGCTGATTCCAATAGCACTAACAAGCAAGGTAATCACTCAACGATTTTGTTATTGATTAATAATATTAATCGTAAAGAAAAGGAGTTGTTATGATTAACAAGTTGTTCGTTGCTTTATTTGGTTTGTGCTTGTCATCTTTTGCATTCGCTCAAGAAGTAACATTATCTTGGGGTGGTATCATCCCTCCGCCAACAACATCTGTGGCACAACCTATACAGCTTAAGAAAAATGAATCATTAGAAGTTGACATGCAAACCATTGCCAGTAAGAGCTCTCAATTAACGATTGAAAAAACGCTTCATGAAAGAACACAAACAGAAATCTTAGTGCTTTCAACCAATCTCTAGCGCAAAAAAAGCCCCGCAGAACCGATGAGAACGCGGGGCAAAAGGTATAACAACTATATACTTACAATAGAGACCAACCACTCATTCGGATGGTTAGCAATCATCAGACACAAAAAAGCCCTGAAAGTTCAGGGCTTTTTTAGTTTATTTGGGCTAAATTGTTACTGGCGTTTTTGGGAATAGCCAATTTGCGACAATATAAGATAGCCCCAAAACGTTAGCTGTCGTGGAACCAATCAGGGTTACAACAATCCCTTCACTCAAGTTTAAGAAATTACCTCGCTTGAGGTAATTGCAACCTTCAGGTATCGCTTTCAATTTTTGATGCCAATCTTGCAGCTCATACGAACCACAAGCACCGGATAAATAGTAAATTTCATAACTACCTAAAAATACCAGTCCAAAAACACAAACTAACCATATGGTTATCAAAATGAAAATTGCGACGGCAGCACCTTTACGCAAGTTATTCATCGAACGAAAATGGCGAATTTTCTCACGAAACTCCGTCTCTTGTTCTTTACCTGCTTTAATAACTTCTTGTAACTTAGTGTCTTCAACCTGTTGATATAGCTCGGTTTCACCCGTAGAACAACCCACGCTATCTGGGCTAGGGATAGCTTGACCAATTATATCAAATTGATTCATTGCGATTGTGCTCTTTCACGAGCAAGCTTTTTGTAGTGGTCATTGATGATGTTGTTATCCACAACGACACCGCGCATTCCATTATAAGTCAAATCCCATGGTGTACCTTGTTGGTGAGTGATGTTTGACAGTTGACCACCAGAGAATTTCTTATACGCATTCCATACGCTATGAATCAATTGCTTAGTCCTGTCGTCAGTTTCAGCAATCTCAGGCACATCATGATCAATTTCTAACGTATCTTTGTTAAGCTTAATATCGGTTGCTTTTTTAGTTATATTTCCGTTCCCATAAACTTTAAACTCATGATACAGCTCTTTTATTACGGGACCGTATTTCCAAGCTTGAATTTGCTCTCGAATTAAAGGTTCGTCCAACAAGCCCAATGACCAACCATGAGCGATATAGACAAGCTTTTGCATCTTCATCGGGCAGATGAATTGACCATCCGCAACTCCCAAATCATAAAACGCATTCGCGATTGCTTTAGCTGAATATGTACTCATACGCAAAATCCAAATCGGTAAAACTATAAAAACAGGTAAAACTATACAAATATGGTAATTCACTACTTCCGTTAAATGAAGAAATAAATTGCGAAAAAGGACACTTTTTAATGAAAAAAAAGATCTGCTATTGAAATCCTACATTGACGTGCGTTTTTTATCCAGGAATGGACATTTGATAAGCAATAAGGAGTGATACACTCCTTATTCAAAGATTAATTTGAAATGACTATGCTAGTGCGTTATCGACGGTTTCTTGAAACTGAGCCATAAGCTCTGGAGTGATATTTCTAAACGCTGTAATGAGTTGCTGCTGAAAGTCTTCAGGAACATTAGCTCCACTCTCGATCGTAATGGGTGAGCTAATTGTAAGCTGGATAGGTGCATTGGTACTTATCTGTGTGTTTGACACAGAATTGTCCATCTCTTGCACTTGCTCGGTAACCGTTTCGATTTCCTTGATTGTATCGGGAGCGAAGAAGTCCATTATCTCTTCAATGGCTTGTTCACCGAAGATGCTACCTATGATACCGCCAGCTACGCCCCCAACACCAATCCCAATCGGACCGCCTAAAGTGCCTGCTATTGCCCCAAGTTTTGCCCCTGCAACGCCTCCACTTAACGACCCTGAGAGTTTTCCCGCCTCTTTGTAGTCGCCGTCATACACCGATTTTGCTAACGGTGCCGCACCTGCAATCAAAGCCAACGGTTTAAACACCTTGCCTAGGTTCTGAAAGCTCAACTTGTCTGTGATGCCCGAAAGCATCCCTTTCAATTTGTTACTTCCAACGTTGTCTTCAGCACCATCAATTAACGTTTTAAGTTTACTTGGATTGGATGGAGCACTCTTTGGTTGCACATCGATGTCTGGGACATCTGGAATGTTAGGCTTACGGGTCTTTGGTGGGAACTCTACATCGCTCTGGCCTTTGCCTGTCACGAAGCCCTTCATCTTATCCTTGATTCCCTTGCCACGTCTTAACGCGCTGTAAGCACCATATGCAGACGTTGCCGCTGCACCAGCAGTAAGCGCCCCCGCAACTAATACATTATCATTCGCCGCTTCTCGAAGGTTTGAAATACCATCCGAGACACTGTCAAACATGCTTCCCATGCCGTTTTCTATATCGGTCCATACCGTAGATATTGCGCGACCTAATGCAAGGATTTCAGAAGTAAGCCGCTGCGTTGGCGATATCACTACTTCCATTGCATCAGCAAGTGTACCTTCGTAATCACCAAGAACGGCAAGAGGATCGTTTGACGCTTCAGCTATCGCTTTGATACCTCGCGCACCAATATCTTCCGCTAAAATGGTTCCGCCGACTCCTTCCGCAAGGTTTCGGGCGGCACCTTTGTCAGTATCTTGGAAAGCGGCTAACTGCATCATCATGTTGGCATACGCACTTCCTGTACCTTCACCTGTTTTCATTGCATTACGCATTTCAAACAGAGCACTCTTAAAAGCGGCGGCTTGCTCTGGATCTTTTATCAGAGTATCAACGCTTCCGGCTTTGGTTCCATCGCCAACCAGCTTTTTAAACTCGTCAGGGTCGGACAATCGCGCATTCAAGGTTTCTTTAAGTTGATCACCAATCTTGTCGTAGTTCCACACGCCAGATTGCCTACCAGCTACCAATTGAGCAACGACAGTTTTAGCGTCCAATCCTTTATCTGCAAACGTGGATGAATACTCTGATAGCGTATCAAGCAGATCGCCTTTGTCATCGCCTGTTTTACGAGCTGTTACGGCAATTAAGTCAGACGCTTCACGAGCTGATATATCGAATGATTTCATCATCCGTGTTTGAGCAGCAATAATATCTTGTGGTTGCCAGTTCAAATCGGCAAAGGCCGTGCTTAACTGCGATGCCGTTCTTGTTAGTTCAAGCGCCGTTTTGTCGTCGTATCCAGATTTGGAAGCTTGAATGCGAGTTTGCAGTATCTCTTGATAAGGTCGAGCAGTTTCAGTCTCGATGTCAGCCAGCTCATTACGCCAGCTCTGGATCGTTTCTAAAGACATATCGGTTGATGCAGCAGCTTGGCGTTCGATACGGTTTGTGTTCATGCCACTTTGAACACCCGCAACCACCGTTGTGCCGCCTACACCATATCCTGCCAATGATTCAGCGCTCATCATCTCCACGTTACCCATCGACTGAATTTGTCGCGCTGTCTGACCGAGCTCATTTTGAAGTTTGTTTTGTGATGCGGCTAAATCGTTTGTATCAATACCTGCTTTCTTAAGTGCTCTTGATTGTCTGGATAGCTCATTGGTCATCTTTTGAAGCTTTGCTGAGGCTTCTTCGCTTGGTGAACCCATTGCTTGCAGCTCAGCCTTGTAGTTCTTCATTTCAGCCTGAGCTTTCTTATACGCTTCAACATCCTTGACCTTAGTTTGCAGCTTGTTGTGCTCAGTCGTGAGCTTCTTGTACTCAATCTGAATTTCTTTTGCACCTTTTGTGAATTGGTTTTGGATCCCTACAACCAGACCTAGAGCGTAATTATTTTTCATCTTTCATCATCTCCAACGCAAAAAGCAACGAAGCCCAAGAACACTCAAGGGCTTCGGTATAGCTCATTATTCCGATTTTTCGGTGGGTGGCGTATTTGATGAGTTTTCTAAGGTCTGACTCTTTGATTCTGGCGAGGGCATCTCCTTTCCCAGCAAGCGAGCTAACCAGGTAAATTCGTCATAAGCGAAGCTATCAATGATCGTATCTGCCGCTAACGCTTGTCGGTTTGTCAGCGTTAATGGTCCAATCAAAGCGCCGTTCTCATCAAGCTCGGTATTGCCTTCAATCGTGCCAAACTCCATCACAGCAGATGCAATACCAGCGATGATGCCATCGCCCGTCTTGAACCCTAAAACTTCATCGCACCAGCGCTCTGCGTTGATTCGATCACGAACCTTAGCTTCTCGCGTTCTTGTCGCTCCAGTGTAGGTCACGCCATTGATGGTAACGGGTTTATCAAATAAGCACACATCAAAGCGTTCAATGGCTTGAGCAGGCTTCGGTAGTACATGGATGTTCTTCATATTTATCTCCTCATCAGCATGTATCTCATCATGCTCCATTAACACAACTTGAAAGCTCGCGTGATCACGCGCGCAAGTAAATAGTGGGAATATGCATTGGTGACCAAAAGGAGAGCACTTCATGTTGCCTTTAATACTGAAAACCAACCTAAGACAACGTGCAATTAGTGAGTTGACTAAGCAGGAAATGCAATCACTTAGGAAGGTAATCCTGAGCTTGCAAATCCTTGATATTGACCATGTGCATGAGTCTTTTCTGCCTTGGTTAGCGTGGTGGTTTCGAGCGGAACAATGGGATGACAGTTGGTCTATTGAACAAAAGCGAGCCGCTGTAAAAGAAGCGCTCGTCCTCTTTCGTTACAAGGGCACTGCTTGGGCTGTAGAACGCGCAATTAAGCTGAATGGTTTTGATTCCACGGTTATTCCCTGGCACACACAAAGCCCAATAGGGACAAATGGCACCTTTACTGTGAATGTGCCTGTCAACAACATGGCTCGCTCCGTTGATAACGCTCTTCAAACGACAATAAGCAATGCTATCGAGAAGAACAAACGAGGTAGCCAGCATTGGGATATTGAATATGAAATTAATGATGAAAAGCCAATCTATATCGGCGCTTATAAAGCCGCTGTATATGACATCACCATCGGCCCAAGACCTCCACAGCCAAATGTCTACGGAGAGGCGTTAGCAGCGCCTTATATCACTGTTTATGAACATATCGAGATACTGTTGAAATGAATGAGTTAAACACCCCTAATTTCGACCCTGAGCAACATGCGGTACTGACCGACATAGGCAAGCAGAAGCTTAATGCGCTTGTTGCAGGTCAAGAGTTACGCATCACTCAAATGGTGCTTGGAGATGGCAACGGTCAGCCTGTTACGCCAAGCGCTGGTGGACGTACGCTCGTCAATGAGATTGGTCGAGAAAGCATTACCAACAAAGGAACAACGTCTTTCGCTGCTGGTATTTTCATGTCTACCGAAATGGCAAACAAATACAAAGGTCAATGGCTTCGCGAGGTTGGCTTGATAGATGAAGATGGCGACCTGATTGTTTGGGCGTGCATGGCTGAAACACTGGTCTCTCTTTTTAGTGAGCGCACCATCATGGCACATCTCCCTATCGAGAATCGAGACCAAATGACCATCGTCATCGATACAACGAAGCAGTACGTGACGGTCAGCGAGTTTGAATTGTTCAAAGAGAGTATTCAATCACTCCTTAGTCCAATGGACTATTCCGAGCATGCAGCACGACTCGGTGATACCTCTAACGATATTTACGCAACACTACCAGCGTCAGTGATGGCAGCCATTCCCGTAGGTGTCATGCGCGGCATTTCTGATGGCTCTGCGTATCCACTATTTACGCCAAGACCAGATATTGAATACGCACTATCTATCATGACTTCGCGCTGTGCGATTGGGTTTGAGCAAACCTTGACCATCATTGAACGTACTGCTGATAAGCAAGACATCAACCTAACGTTTAAACGTTCTGGTCAAACATTCGAAGATGCAACCGTATGGGCTTCAATGGTGGGTTTACCACCAAACCAAGACTTGGTTGTTGATAACGTTTTCTTCCGTGGCGACTGCCGCGCCGTGGATATGTAAGGAGCATCTATGGCTTTAGTTATTGATGGGTTCGATAGTCTGACGAATGACGCACCACTATCACAACAATTACCCGGCTTTGTTTTGCATGGAGAAGAAAACATCTCTTTGGTTGCAGGACGCAACAACAAAGGCAAGGCGCTCAAATTAACCAATGGTGCTTATCTTGAATATTACATTGATGGTGGTGGTTTATATAACCGAACTGTCAACGTTGGGTGTGCATTTCGATATACAAAGAAAACTGACAATAACGTCCTACTGTATGTCTGCAATTCTGCATCTCCATCTATCAGCACAAACCATGAGACCCAATCGTTGGGAAATTCTACAGGCATTGCAGTTTTGTATGCAAAGGATGGCTTTTTATGGGCAGCAAGACCTGGTGCGAATAACCAGTTTAAATTAGCGAAATTTCCTGAAAATCAATACGCTTACATTGAAGTTCGCTTCGCATGGGAAAATAACGCAGACAGCCGGACTCCTCTCCCTAAAGTTTATATGAATGGACAAGAGTTGACCGCCTTTAGTCGTTTAGATTACGGACATTCTAAAAAGTTTGTTTCGGTTTATATCGGTCGCGGCATGCAAGATATGACGATGGAACTTGATGACCTTTACATTGAGTCATTCACAAGCGCAACAAACGGCAATGTTCCTGTTCTAGCGTCTGGAAGTGTTAGCGACTTAGCGCTGACGGTTGAGAGCAATACTTTTGCCATCACTGGTGAGAGCGTAGAAAGTGCATTATCTGACGATAGCGATGCCACCTACATCAGTAGCAATGAGCCAGCCGAAGTTGTGTTTAATGTTGAGCGCAACGTACCACAAATCTACGGCATTCAAATGGCAGCAAGAGGTAAGTCTGAAACCTCTGGTGTAACATCGTTCTCGCTCGTCGACAATGCAGGCAATAACATCCTTGCCGAACAAAACGTTGGTTTTCCAGCGTCATTAACGAACTACTACTTATCACCATCGACAGCAAACAGTACTACAACTGACAAAATCAAAGCTGGCGCAAAATTTAAGGTACGTACGTAATGACTCAAATTACAAAAGCTCAAGTATCGGTACTGCATCGAGCAAGTGGCTCAACGATTGCCAATGCGCAGTTAAGAGTTCTTGCAAGACAAAGTGGCTCGCATACCACATCAGCGTCTGTCATGACGTTAAGAAAGACAATGCAGCCGTCAGTTCGCGTGGCTGCAAACTACTTTGAAACAGAAAGAGTATCAATGCGCGAAGTGTTTGAAAAAACGGGTGAGCGAAGCTTAAGGGCATTAGTTGAGCGGGAAAACCAACAAATATGACAACTGAAAAGTATTACACCATTGCGACTAAGCGTGGTAAAGAAAAAATCCAAGATTACTATCGCCAAAACAAAACCCTGCCACTAACCCATATGGGGTTTGGTGGTGTTGATGGCGATGATGCAAACTATCAACGCCCAAACGTAGAAATGGCGGTAGTACCCAGTGAGTGGGCTCGTATCGGCATTGAGCGCAAACCAGATGAGGGGTTTATTGGTGGTGGTGCAACTATCGAGAACAAAGTCGATGAATACAAAGGTAAATGGATTTGTAACGTCGGCATCTACGATGAAGATGGAGAACTGATACTCATCAGCGCGTACAGACCGTTACTGGTTGACCCAGAAGAGTCAATTGTTTCGTCATACCCTATCAACATTCAAAGCGTTTTGGCTAACGCTGAGCACGTGGTGGTCCAAACTGATACCAGTATCACACATCCAACGCATGACGAGATGAATCAGGCTCTTGAAGAGCTCGATAATAAACTGAGTAAATATGCAACCACCGATGCGGCGGGATTGATTGAGCTTGCGACACATCAAGAAGTGTCAACAGGTCAAGATACAAAGCGTGCGGTCACGCCAGCAACATTGAAGCCTGAGCTTGATGAGATAAAAGAACTCATTAATGAGAGTGAGGGCTCACTTTCTCAGCCAGCAACAACAGAACGTTTGGGTTTAACCGAGCTGGCCACACAACAAGAAGTTGACCAGCGTACTAGTGGTGAGCAAGTTGTGACAGCTCAAACCTTAGATAAGCCGGGATTAATCTCGTTTCTTCAACGTTACGCTGATGAGGAAGTAAAGAAACTTAAAGAGTTAATATTCGGCGGTAACCCAAGCGCCGCGCTAGATACCTTGTTTGAGTTATCAAATGCTTATGAGGATGCAGCAGACTCAATCCAAAGCGTCTTAAATACGTTAAGCACCAAGCTTCCCACAAGCACATTTGAGACGTTTCAAACAACATACAACCAATGGAAATCCCAGATTCAAGCGCAAGTAAATCGCAAATGGGAAGCGGTAGATGCAAGTACATCGCGCAAAGGTATCGTACAACTGACTAATGCGGTTAACTCAACAAGTCAGGCTTTAGCTGCATCAGCACTTGGTTTAAAGACGGCGTATGACAAAGCGGTATCGGCTTACAACCTTGCTAATGGTAAGTGGACTGCTGTTAATGCCAGTACATCTGTAAAGGGCATTGTGAAGCTTGTTGACTCGGTAACATCAACAAGCACTTCTGATGCAGCTACGCCAAACTCAGTTCGACAAGCAAAAGCATTAGCTCAGGAAGCCCTTGATAAAGCAAATAGCATTTCAACAGAAGTACCTGATTTCTGCATGAGTTCATCAAAACTGCTCGACCTTGGCGGTGTAAGTTCTATTACTGAATCTAAGTTTAAACTCGATGTAAGAAGTTATAGCGATCCATTGATCGCGTCAGTGTTTACTAATGAAGGCAATGGCGTATCTAACTTCAGAATCCTTGAATCTGGCAGATACATGATCACAGTGACTGGGTACATACAAAAAAAACAAGGTGAACAAAAATTAGGTTTTGTTCGAATCGCAAACGTGGGCGGTCCATATCTTGAACAAACAAAAGTCAATGTAACAACTACGCAACCCAACGCGGTGTCACTTTCGTGGGGTGGCCAACTTTCCGCTAATACTGATTTAGAAATACAATTATCGCTTATTACATCAACGGATATCCCAGAGTCAGACATGAGCACTCAATTGAGAATTACCATATTGAAACTTAATTGATGACTTATTCAGGTCAAACAAAGATTATCTGCACAGCTCGCTTAGATACAGGACCAATAACATCGGACGATATTGGTCTCTATTGGCCTCGATTGGACGTAATTTTTGCGCAAAAGCGCAGTAATTTAGCTTGGTAATTTGTATTGTCTCGCGTTGGTACTATCGGCTGTCCGCTGTTATGTCTTAAATCGGAACAGTGCTCCTACAGTGTTTGAGTTACATTGATTGTCTTTGTGTCAATCATCAGAGCGCTTTCGAGTACCACGTAGAACTCGGTTACCTACCTTGTTCTCACGACTAAATGCTTTGTGATTCAAAGAATACTGAACCGAAGCGGGGAGCTGTTTGGAGTGACCATTGATACTTTTCAATGACATTTGGTCTATTTCAAGAGGTACACCAAGTTTCTTCAAGATTTCTAACATCACCCCATTCGTACCATCAGGGTGAGTCGGCATTGGTTTGTTCGTCAAACTGTTTATTATGGCTGTGGTGTATGAACTATACCCTATGCTCATCAATATACATTTTTCAATCAGCCATCATAAAATTATATAGAACACCACACCGCTGATGCAGGTGTCGCCGGATAACCCTATTCAGCAATTTTGCCAACTTTCACAAAAAAGATAGCTAAATAAAACCGTTATTAATACCTTAAACGTTTAATTTAATTAAGAATAAGGCCCCCAACTTATAATGCTAGAGACCTTTCTATGCTTCTTATATCTAGTATTTCCTACCACCTTAAACTGTTAATAAAATGCTATCTAATTACTATACAGCAACAGTGTTATATTTATCATCTTTCGAAATTAAGTAATTTATTTCGTGTTAAAGGAAAAGAATTCATGACCATTTTCTCGGTATCTGGATCGGATACAAAAATATCAATTCCAGTGTGTAGGATAAGCCCTTTAATTAATTCAGAAAGCCTATCTTGATCTCGGTTATCATCTAAGCAAATCCCTATCGACTGTATAGCGAGTGTGGCAGACAACTCCCCAAAGACGCTCTGTTCATCTGTATGAAAACTGTCAAATGAACCAGACTCACTTGGATGCACAATAGTTATAGATGAAACCGGTGAACCACTCACGCTCTTATATTGAATACCATGAGCATACTTCATGGTACAACTTGGCAAGTATTCTACAAATGCCTTTTCACGAGATGTGTACTTCGCATCAAGGACAATTAACTTTACAGGTTTATCATTCGTTCTAATTTCAATTGCAAAATCCGGAGTTCTACGTGAGTACACTTTATTTTGAGCCCTTTCCTTGAAGGAACTATTTCTTTGAATAGTATTCTTTTCTGCGTTTACAAGCTCTGCTTCGAAAGAGTTTTTATGCTTTGGCATCCAATAGTTAGGTTCATAAAGCAACTTTAACTCACTAGATCCAAGCACCCAAGAGTGTTGTGACGACTCATAAAGAATTTTTTGTAATGACTCGTCAATCCTATAAAAGCTATATAATTCAAACAGCTTGTCTACCGATGTTATCGCCATTAAATTCTTGTAAACAGACCAATCCGGCTTTCTTCTTTCTATCCAATCGATGTACTCGATAAAAATCGCCCTATATGAATGGTTTGCCTGAGCTTTGGGTGTAAGCATTGGCCTAGATAAGTAGCTTCTTTCGACAGGTAATCTTGAATCTAATTCACGCTTGAGTCTTTTAAGAGAGAGTATGACTTGATTACACCTTTTAATTTGCGAATCAAATAAATTGGTCTTAAATCTGTTAATTTGGCTAAAAAAGGAAACATACCCTAAGGGGTGCTTCACATTTTTAGGAATATTACTTCCAATAGTCGCTCTATAGTCGCATAGAAGAGCACTCACTTCAGTCAAAAGTAACTCAAGAGCACCATGAATTACCTGATTCTCATAAATATCTGTTTTCTCAACTAAGACTGAGGTTTGAATGACATTCGCTTTATAGTACTCACCATCGTGCTCTAAATGAGCGCGGTGAGGGTCATCCGTAGTTTCCAGAACAGATAAATTACCTGCTAACCAAGAAATTGCGCTTTCATCTAGGTGTTCTTCTCCATTGGCAAAGAGCATCTTTTTTTCTGGAGATAACTTACTCAAAGGCCGCATCAAAATTCTAGGAATAATGAATTCAATACGGCTCAAAGTTGATTCAATTCTCTCTAAATTACCATTTGGAGAGTCTCCTCCATATTTAAAATCTGCTCCAAACTTAGTCGTTTGAAAAAGAGCATGCAATTGATCTTCACCTAGTCTCGACAAGTAAACAATCATATCTTCCACACTACGGGCTCTAGCTTTAGATGCTAGGACTTCAATTGCATCAAATTGAGCTGTAGATATGAAATTTTCTTCTCGGTCCTCTAACCTGACGGTGAATTCAGCGACACCAAAGAAATTAAAAAACAATAACTCAAATTTACTATAAGCCCTAGCCTTAGGAGTCCATGTAAAGCGGATATAATCTTCGTCAACAAACTCATATCGAGTCGCATCAATCTTATGATCATACAAATAAAGTGAAGCTGACGTAAAGTTAGATGGTGCAACAAGACTGAGTTCAATGGCCTCACTATCTTTAAGCCAAAAATGAGGATGTGAAGGAACAATCATTTCTTCAATAAGAAATGATTGTCCTTTACGCTCTCCATTTAGAATAGATATTTCTAATTGCATCTTTGCACCTATCCAAAGAAAGAGTAGGAGCCTGACAAATTATTACCATTTGATAAAATCCTATCTAGGTGATCAGTAGTTCTCTGATACTTAGATAATTTATCTTGGAGCTGCTCAATTCTCACTCTGAAATCCGGCCCAAATCCTTCAATATGCGGTAGTACAAATTGAGATAACGCGAAATCCATTGCTGCCTCAGAACCGATTAGTTTGCCCGTCACATCAACATAGTGAGTAATCGCGTTGACTTTCCGATGGCTAATATTCAATGAAGCACCTAACTTTGCATCACGTTTTGTTAACTGAGCTAATACCTCATTTAAAAGACCATTCTGAGCACGGGAAAGCTCGGGATCTTCACTTGTAAACAAGTCTTTGAGTTTAGAAGCTGGAATGGTGCCACCTATTGTATAACCTGAACCTTCCGATAATTGTAAGTTTGTTCTATCTAAAGAGATAACTGGCACTCGGTCTATCAAACGAGGAGACAGGGGTTCAGTAGTAGAGTCATTATTTATGGTTGCAATAAATCGCGTATTCTGGTCAACAAATAGATAGCGTTTTTGGATGTCTGGGATTCCAATATCAAGCGCTCTCACAAGATTCTCTTTATCACAGTATGATAAAAAGTCAGACCAATAGTGCTCAACACTAGACAGGTTCGCTTCGTCTAGGAGAATTAGTTTTCTAGTATCTGTTTCATTCGTAGAATGATGTGATAAGAAATTATATAGGCCTGTTCTTGATTCTTGATAAACATCTTTTAGTGAATTATAGAAACCAAGAATATCTCGGCTAGATACCCACCCCCTTCCCACAGGAATACTCAAAAAGTTTTGATTAGTATAGCTACTACCCAAGTGCAAAGCCTCTGCCAAACGAGTTGCTGTTGAGGTTTTTCCTGTTCCAGGGGGACCAGCTAGTACAGTAAGGAATGATTGCTCTAAACAAACCATAAGGTTTGTCATTTCTTCCGCACTAAAGACTTTTCCACCATCGTTGGAGAACTGATTACATAAAGCTGATACTAAATCTTCAGCAGAATCAGGAAGAGAGCTACAAAACTCGATAGGCTTACATTCTAAGCAAGGTGTTTCACTACTTTGACTTGGTTTTTTACCGTTCAGAATTCTTTGTATTGCTTCCATCTCACCAATTTTTTCTGATAGCAAAGTTGTGTTATCCAATGCAGCAGTATAACCATCAACTAGTTTCTCTAACTTGGTTTTATGAGTTTCAAAATACGCGCACTCCTTTTTTAGGCTACCAATATCATCAATCAGTTCCAACGTGGAGCACTTGTCGCGAATTTCGAGCTCGACTTCTTCTAACTTTTGCGACATCGAGCTAAGCTCTTCTCTATGCCTTTCTTGATCTTCTGTAAGAATTCGATTTTTTTCTTCCTGAGTCTCAAGCGCTAATTTATCAATTTCCTCTTGAGCTTCCAGGCGTTTCCGAGTTACCTGAGATTGTATTTTCGAAATTTCGTTCTCGAAAATAGAAAGCTGTGATCTCTTATCGTCAAGTTGCTTCTGGATTTTAGCTTCTTCAGCATCAGCATCAGATTTGATTCTATCAATAACGCTACTGAGGAGTTTTTCCTTATGACTTTCAACATATGACGTAAGGAAACGTTGACCTGAAGTACTTTCTAAATAATCTTTAATAAGATCATAGCCAGTGTCCGCTTCTAAAAGGTATTTATCTAGCATACCTTTTAAGCGATTCATTCTTTCATCCTTTATAAATTTATTGTTTTTCTCGAAGTCTGCAACAAACTGCTGAAGTCTCTCTGCTTCCTTTTTACCCAATGCTTTGCGTTTTTGACCAAACCCGGTCTGGTTCACAACCTTAATTAGTTGATCATTGCTTAAGTAATCAATGCTCTTATTTTCTTTCCTGCCCTCAGCGAGATGTTTAAATGAAGCTACAAATAATAGTTGTTCATTACCCACAGTACATTTGACAAAGCTATTTTGTACTTCACTTACTGAGTAAACCCCCAGATACCCTTTGCCAAATGAGAAACTTGGATGGGTATAAGGCTCGATAATATACTTGTTATCGTCAGTTATGCTGCTAGTAATTGGACCATAAAGACTATCTCCATCTAAAATGAAAAAAGCCGTTGATGGCGGTTCTATTTCTCCCTCTAGTATTCCAGTTTCTTTATCTGGCAGGGATGTAAGGATAACTGGGAGTAGCGTATTTGGGTTCAATGTTGCGCAGAAACCATCATCAGCCCAGTATCTTGGCGACCGAAACTGCTCTGTTTTCTCTTCATCAAGCACATGAGACTTTAAGATAAAAAGTTGATTATCATCAAATTGATTATCTATTGCGGAGTAACCCTTAGAAATAAATATATCTGCAGGATAGTCATCCATCGATAACCTTTCAAAGTCTCCATTTTCAGCAATCTTTAACACTGGCTTAACAAAACCCTGACGTTCGTTAATTTGCCCGGTTTTATAAACAACCAATTTATTATTATTTGATTCTAACATCTAAATAAACACCTACCCGATTCGGACTATATAATGCTCAACCATGGTCAATATGTGTAAGAGTGCTTTACCCTCCCCACATTATAGAGCCAAAAATATAGACCAGAATATAACACAGCATGCTTATACTTCTACTATGTCACTTTGTAAAAGTTTGTCTTTACATCAAGTTAAATTGCAATAATTCGACATTCAACATAAGCTGCAATAGAGTGTTAGCTCTCGTTTAGGTAAATTGAGAAACAAACTCTTCCTAATTTATAACATGCTTACATTTTGGTCTTTAGGAGAGCCATCTTACTAAAGAGTCCTCTAAAGCGAGTATCTTTGCTTTCACATGGAAGAGGATAGATTTACTAATTTTTACCATTGTTCAATAGTACGAATAGCTTTTGTCCTCACTACACCCACCAACACGACCATCCATCCAACGCTTCGCGCGCCTAATTGAACGGATTGAGGAAATGCTTTTCCGTCTGCATAACGATAAATCGAACTTTTTGATAAGCCTGTCAAGGCAATAACCTCTTTGAGGCGAATGATGCGTAGAGACATTGTGGCACTCCCGTATTTAATTACATATCACTATGAATATGGCTAAGAAAACGGAAGCCCTCGAAAACAAAGAGTTATAAAACGAAAAAGCCCCAGCATTTCTGCTGGGGCTTTAGAATGTGGCGGTGAGTGAGAGATTCGAACTCTCGATACGTAAAGCTACGCTTTCACCATCACCTAACGGCGATGTGCCGTATATAGGTCAATGACTTATCTACACTGAGAAAACAAAACTAGCGCGTTAGTGTATGTTGTTGTGTGGGCTAATTCTATCTTGAAAACAAACATTACGCTTGCTTTTTTAACATTCCAAAACGCTAAACTCGCAGTCCATCTAAACGATAGTTTGGATGTTTATCCACATAGGGAATAGTGGATACACTTAGATGCATGCTGAAGATGTTTGGAGCAATCCATGGTTTCCTTAATCACAAGGAGCTATTGTTAATGCCTAGAAATCAATTTTCTATCACAAAACAAATCATTGAAGCCAATCTAAAAAAGTCACATGGTTTGACTGTTACTGACAAAAGCGTTTTAGTGACGCTTTCTAGTTACTTTGGTACAAGAGGTAACAGTAACACCTATAGCTGTTATCCAAGTCAAGAGCGTGTTGCAGAGCGAGTTGGGTGTACCCGCCCAACAGTAAACAATGCGCTTAATAAACTTGTGAAACTTGGTTTTATTCGTAGTTCTTATCGAGGTACAAATACTTCCAAACTCTATACGTGGCTTGGGATTCCAACACTTGAGAAAGAAGAAACAGAAGAGCTTAGCCCTACTAATGAGCGAGGTGATGCTGTGAGTTTGGAATCACAAACGGGTAACGATTCAGAGACTGAAAATCCCGACACTCTAGTTAGTGCGACTGTTGATTTAGCTCAACCACGGAGCGAGCAACATCAAACAACCAGTGATTGGTGGGCTGACTTTGAACAAGAAGCTTTAGAGGTTGATGAGTCACCGTTCTAAGATAGCCTCTTCGGAGGCTTTTTTTCTCACTGTATGGAGAGCAAACATCCATGTTCGCTGAGAGCTCCAACCATGTATGATAGAAGCTGAATCCTTGTATGCTTAGGCAACACAAACATACTAAGGAACATACTATTTATCCTACTATTTATCATACTAAATACTTAAGTTAAGCACTGAAAGAAAGATGAAAAATGGAAAAATAGATAACCATTTCCCCCTTTCAGTGAACCTTTATCCTCTCAGTGGATAGACACCGTAAACGGTTGGTTCTCCCACTCATACATATATCTAAGACCGTTGCCCTATATATTGTAATTTAGTAGCGAGAAGTTAGCTCCATAACCACCATAAAAGAAGTGCCCCAATCGTCAGTAGCACCTGTATAAGAGCTAAGTTTTGTACTGATAAGTAAACATACTTCCAAAACTCATTTTCTATTCCTTCTGGGTTCTTTGCCCCATAAACACGGTCAGAAACCTGAACTAAACAAAAAACATAATAAAGACACTGCGCTATGCCAATACTGCCTTGGCTTAGCATCCAATCTCCTGAGCCATCGTCAAGAAGCATAAAGGACATTTTCTGTACAAACTTAAAGCCAATTACCATCAAGATGAACGCGGTGCAGAACGCTATCAACTTCCACCATTTTGTTAACTGACTTTCAAAACCTACTTTCAGCGAAGGCGTATTAATCCCCTTTTTCATTCTCAACATCCTCATTTCATCATTAGTTTAACAAATCAACTGCTCCGCCAGCAGAGCAATTAGGGACACATTAACAACTAAAATTTGCTCTACAAGCAGAGCAAAAAGAGTTAACTAAAAAATGACAATGATGAATGTTGTTGGAGTGAACATAAGGCAATTGAGAAAACAGCAAAAAATCACGCAGGAGCAGTTATCAGCAAAATGCAATGTCATTGGTTTGGATATCAGTAGAGGGACTCTGGCAAAAATCGAAGCTGGCGTAAGACAAGTAACGGATGTAGAAATCGTGATGATAGCGAGAGCATTAAGGGTGAATGAAGGGGCTCTTTTCCCTAAAGAATGATAAAGCTGTAGACTCCTTATATCTCAGAAACTCACTCCCCCATTAGCGCAATAGATAACCTCATATCACGCCCATAAACAGGGCAAAAAAACAAAAAAGGAGAAAGAGCTGATAACAACTCCTCTCCTCTGTAAAGGCTATGACATCTTTTTTGTATAACGACCCATGAAACAAAAAGAATTTTCTATTTATTCGTCAACTAATTCAATTTCTCCGACATCATAATCACGTCGATAAGCCTGTAACTTCCTCAGCCATGCCGATAACGAAGTAGCTCGTCTAGGTATAGTGCCTCTTCTAAGCCCTTTAACACACTCTGTAATGAAAGCTTCTGAAGAGTCTGGGTTAAGCTCTGATATATTATTTACACCAGCCCATTTCATCCAAGCCCAACCGAAATCACTAGACTCTAGCCTGTCTGCTAGAAACTGGTATTGCGCAACTTTACTAGCTTTTTGGCATAACACTCGTCCAGGAGCGGTAACAGTTCTATTTTTATGCAACAGCCCTAGACACCACGCTGCATGAACGTAGTACTGCACTTGCCTGTAAGAGCCCAGACCATCAATATTTTCGTGCTTAAGTTCTCCTCCATTAAGGCGAAACTTAACTATCTCTATAACCCTATCTAAATCGTTAGCTTGTGGAACCTTTTGGGAGTCAACAAACGTAACAGTGCTCTCTTCAAGTTTCTGAATTACCGGACGAAGCCTCTCAGCACTAATAGTAACTGGGTTTTCTAATAACTCTGACGTTTTCGGTTTCAAGGTCAGTTCAAGTTTATGCAGATTGACTAAATCCAGTAGGTTTTTCAGCCTATAAGGATCAAGGCTTAAGTTCGTTAGCTTGTCCTCTACAGAGTTAATATCAGACAAAAGAACCCCCAACTGCTCTACGGCAACTCCAGCCCTATCACGATTGTTGGTGCTTAACTTCACATCGAATGAGCCGTATGTAGCAGTTAAGGGATAGACTCGAGGCTCACTTTTAGAATCATCATTCATAAGAGATTCAATTAGCTCACTAAATGCGTCAAAGATTTTTGAAACCACACTTCTATCTGGATTAGTTTTACCACTTTTTTTGGCTATCTTAAGGTTGAAGTCCCACTTAGACTCAGGTGCGATACTTTGTATCTCATCAGGCTCAATCGAAAAACTCACAGGAGGTAGATTTATATCTGTAAGGTTTTTACTATCTAGCAACTCTACATGAGCTTTCACTCCTGACCTTAAGGGAGTGTGGACTGCCATCAAACGTTTTGAAGTCCTAAATGCCATATGGAACGATGTCTCTTCTCGCACGAGCTCATCAAGAATTCGCTGAGATACAGGCATATAGACCCATTTTGAATATTGACCATCTTCATAATCCCCGCTCCAATAGACCAGATAAAGCTGTTCTAAATCATTTTTTACGGAGAAACATTTTGGTCCTTCAAAGTCATCATATATTTCAAAGAAATCAAGATGCCCGAGAATGGTTTGCCTTGGTAGAACACTCATCACTCACCCTCCCTTTCGGTAATATGTAAGTGAAGCTCAGTACCTTCTTGAGCCCATAAAGTAATGTGTCCATCTTTAGCTGGTTCAGAAGGAATAACCCCAAACTCGTGAACCAAATTTCCAGTAACAATCACCCTCGCCCCAAACTGCTCGGGACTAGGATAATTTTGTTGGACTCGCTTAATTTTTGACAACTTCGACCAAAACGAAATCCCATATGACTTGGGTTCTTCAGTTTTGGAGTACCTCCGAGATGGATATTCGATTCGGTGTATCAAAAAGTCTTCTTTTGTCGGCGGACAACTTCTAACGAGTCTATAAACTTTACCTTCTGCTGGGGCAACTCCCAATTCTTCTGGAATACCTTCAGGAAAGTCCGCTGGCCAACAATAGTTGATGCTATTGCCACTCATTTTTACTCTTACCAATGACATTATTCATCACCGAAACGTTATGCTATCGGTGTTATATTAACTATGCGGCATGCTATCATGCATACTTATAAAAACCTAACAAACAAAGTGTTAACGCTTCAAGACTTAGGCATACGTAACAGATATTAGTAGGAAGACAAATTGGAAAACGTTGACAACACAGAGAGCAATAGAATCAACATTGAAAGCTCGCCTAGCAAGCTCGTTATAATTAGTATCCCTCTGTACATTTTTGCTTATGTTGCAATAGCAACGTGGCTACTCTTCGATGGCTGGATAACAAACTTTTCTTCTCTCCAGTCAATTTGGTCTGTACCCGAGGGGGTGTTATCGCTACCCAGCCATGTCATTTTTTCAATCTACACCGTCATAGGAGCGATACTGGGCAGCGGACTATTGGGGATCATTTCATTTCATAAATACATTGCTGTTGAGAAATCATTTGATGATGACCATGCGTGGGGTTTTCTTTTTGCACCTTTGTTGGCAGCAATTGTCGGAATACTAATGTTTGCCATTATCCAGAGTGGTCTCATCGTCCTCTCAGGACAAATGAGCACTGCTGACAACGAGAGTAATGCATCGCTCGGTTACTTAGCTATCGGCGCGATAACAGGCTACAACTGGGATGTATTTGTACAAAAGATGCAAGAGCTATCCTCTAATATACTTAATACAAAAGAGTAAAAACTCGGGGGTCTGTTTATCAACGCTGTATGTGCAAACCTAACAACCCCATGGCAGCTAACCTTTTCTTATAAGAGAAGCCTGACAAATAGACCTTACCTGTGGTTAACTTACCTACGCTGTGCCCCATTAGTGTCCCTATCAATTCTTCTTTTACTCCCGCATTAAACAGCTCAGTTACCGCATAGTGGCGTAGAGAATGGAATGATACACCATCGATAGCTAAGGACTTTAGAAGCCCCGAAAAGTACTTACTGGGCTTTCCTACATAACCATTCTGCTTACTGTACGGAAGAGAAAACAAGTGTTCATTTTTTCCTTTACCTGCTGTCAACTCACTTAGCAAGTTCAGTAAAGGAGTAGTAACAGGCAAGACTCGCTTACTCGATGAATTCTTTAGTTTTTTATCATCATGATCATCATTAATGCTCAATGTTGGTTCATCTCCCAATTGAACATCACACACCCTCAACTGCGCTATCTCATTGAGCCTACAGCCTGTTAGAGCCGCTATGCGAGGAAGATAATACTTCCACTCATCTTTGCTCTTTTTATAGCACTGTGTGGCTTTCAGTAGCTTTCCAAGCTCTTGCTTGGTTATAGCTCGCTTAGGTCTAACTGGTGTCTTTTCGACTGCTACTTTAAACCAATCTTGTTCTACTTTATGACCAACTCTCCCGAAACAACTAGACAGCAATCTAAGCTTCTTCTTCATAGTAGTAAGGCTACAAGTTTGGGTTTTCTTCCATAGGTCAATGTGTGACTGTCTGACACTAGCTAATGTCGTTGATTGGCTGAGAGAGTTAACAAAACTATTCCAACAATTTCTGTATTCTGTTTGGCTTTTGATACTGAGGTCTGTTAGATGATTTGAGATATCAATGCTATGAAGCAGTAGAATTTTCTTTGACTCCGAGCCTTTGAAATCACTGTAGATTGACTTGATATCTTCTAAAGTTGGTTGGGTAATTTGCTGTATGCGAATTGCTATTTCTGACGCGAGCTTAACCGCTTGGAGGTAGTCCCTTGTTTTCAGACTCAATGTTGGCTGGTGGTGCTTACCATTAACTCTGAGATTCCAGCGGAACGCAAAAACGCCCGTCCTACTGGTAATCAAGTAAAGTGATTTTCTAGAAGGTAGCCTTTGATTCGATAACATGTGTTAGCTCCAGTGTGGGCTAGCGTTATCTCAATAAGCCTTAAAAACGAAAAAAGGCCTGATAAATCAGACCTCTTAGAATGTGGCGGTGAGTGAGAGATTCGAACTCTCGATACGTTGCCGTATACACACTTTCCAGGCGTGCTCCTTCAGCCACTCGGACAACTCACCGAATCAAATTTTGGTTGGTATCGTTAACCAACGAGGCGCTAATTTAATGATTATGTGCCTGATGGTCAAGGCTAAACACGAAAAAAAAGCGCCCTTTTGCGTTTGTTTGCTCACTATCTAGCTAAATTGCATAAAACAGGGGCAATTATGCTTCTTGATAGTAGCCAGGTACTCGGAACCAACGGCGGCATTGGTCAAGGAAGTAACCGTAAAGTACACCCATACCACAAGACACAACTGCGTTACTCGCTACTGCTGTGATAATTTGGTCAGTAGAAGCGCCTACCGCAAACAAAATGCCTGCGTAAACCGGAGATTGGAATAGCACGTAGGCCATCAAGTCAGATACGTTCTTCATGAAAGATGAAGGTGAAAGCTTGTTGCCTTGGCGCAATACCCAGTCACGGAACATGCCATAAGGCCATGCAATTGCGATGTTGACCGGAATAGACAACGTACGCGATGCCAAAGACTGCTCGAACGTCATACCCGAGATCAAAATCTCAATAATCATCCCTGTGATAAAACAAAAAACCACCATAGCAAAAGTATCCGCTGCGGCGTTACGAATACAAAATGGTCCACGAGACTTCATTTACAACCTCTAAAATCAAACACTATTAAAAACGACATCTATAAAATGATTTACTGCATTTAAAACCACATGGCAGTTAATGACGCTATTAGAGCACAATATTTTCAGTTTATGATTCCGTTTTAAAATCTCAGTTGTAAATTAATAACCAACTTTAAGGTTAAAAGTAGCAGCTTTCACCAAAACCAATAAAAGTCACCGCTAAAGGACCTAAAATGAAGTTAAAAAACGTAATTTACTTACCAACGAACGACTTAGCTCGCGCTAAAACACAAAAAACCAGACGAATATCTGGTAAGCGAATTTCAAAAAGATCGGCTTATGCTACTTGGAGAAGGATTTTCAGAGTAAATGCGAAGTTTGTGAGATTTTATGAATGGACAAGGACAGAAGAAGCAACTCGAACCTCTGTTCAAGCGGCTTCCTCTTTATGAGTGAGGTTATTGATCTGCCAATAAAATGGTGAGCTGATCGATGTCTTCTTGTTCAGGAGATAATGCGTTGATCAAGTGACTTTCAATACGTTCGATCACGCCTCTTAACTCCTGCGTGACGCTCGGTTGAACACTGTCAAAAATATGAGCGAGCGTTGTCATCGCTTGTTCTAAGTTACCATCATCTAACGCCATGTAAAAATTCAAAAGCAATGCCTCTACATTACGCGGCTTCGCTGGCTCGTCTCCCTGCTTATTTTGATATTGGTAGAGGATTGAAGAATGGCGATACAAGGCATCATCCAACTCAGACTCAACAATAGGTTTAGCAATAATGTGGTTGGCACCAACATCGAGCATCCGCTCTTGTGTCTCTTTAAATACATCGGCTGTACAACCGAAGATCAACACAGATTTTGCAGGCGAGTCCATAGAACGAATCACAGCGATTGCCCCTACCCCATCGAGTACTGGCATATGGTTGTCCATTAAGACCAAATCGAACTCTTGCTTGGCGACCTGCTCGACCGCTTGCTGTCCATTCTCCACACACACACACGTAAAGCCTTTGGCTCGTAAAAAGGTTTCCATAATGATGGTATTGGTTCGATTATCTTCGACGATCAGAGTGTGTAATCCTTGGCAATCAAGCTTATGTGTGTTGGTCGATTCCGAAACACCCGCTTCACACGGATTGAGCTCCAGTTCCACCACAAACTTGGTGCCAATACATTCTTGGCTTTGAACGCTAATGCCACCTTTCATGTGTTCAGAGATCTGCTTAACAATCGCTAACCCTAAACCCGTTCCACCAAATCGACGCATCGTTGAGGACTCGGCTTGCTCAAACGGTCGGAAAATTCGTTTTTGCGCATCGGGATGAATGCCAATTCCAGAGTCTTTGACGGTGATAATAAGCTTAGCGTGATCGCTCTGTATCTGTTCTTCCAACTCAACTTCAACAAAACCGCGATCCGTAAATTTCACGGCATTATTAAGAAGGTTAAACAGGACTTGGCGAAGGCGTGCTTTATCGTTGTTGTACCATCGCCCTTGTGGAACATTTGAGACCACTCGGAACTGTAAGCCCTTTTCAGCACAAAGTGTGTGGTAAACACTGTTAATACTGCCGAGAATGGACTCGATAGGAAATGGGGTGTTATCAAGCTCGATATGACCTTGCTCTATTTTGGAGTAATCGAGGATCTCGTTAAGCAACGTCATCATATGATCGCCAGAATCATACAAGGTATTGAGGTGTTTTCTTTGCTCATCTGTAAGTGGCGTCTTTAACAAGATTTGCGCGGTGCCTAGCACACCATTCATCGGTGTTCTGATCTCATGAGAGAGTGTTGCGAGAAAAGCAGTTTTCGCATTGGTAGACGCCTGAGCCTTCACCCTCTCTTGCTCTAAATAAACGGTTTTTTCGTTAAACTTAGTCACCAAGTGGCCGATTTCATCCTCACTATCATAAGCAATATCGATGATGCCTCCGGTCTTAGAATCATCGACTTTTTGAGCGATTCGCACTATCGGTTCAACGATGTATCGATTTAGCAAGTAATATCCGACCAGCACACAGAGCAATAAGAATGGAATAATACCTCGCTCTACACTCATGACTTGTTCAAACACTTGATCGGCAACTTTTACCTTTGCGTTAACAACGTCCATCTGCCAATTGAACGCTCCGAAGTCTAATTGGCTGATGTAAATGTCTTTGCTGAGTTGGAAATTGTGCTCAATCACGACTTGCGAATCAGCGTCACGGATAACCACCCCTAAAGAATATTGATTTGTATGCTCTCGAATAAATTGGAATAAAGCTTCTAAAGAGAGATCCACTGTTGCCACGCCAGCAAATAGCCCATCTTCATAATAGGGTGCAGACGCCGTAATCATTTGAACCTGAGTAAAGGTATCGATGTACACGCCAGACCAAGTGACGGTTCCTGAAGGCGCATTGGCCACAGATTGATACCAAGGTTCGTTGTCGTAACCGCCAGATTCAGGATTGTTGTATGAGTGGATCTGATCCAACCCGCCCGTTTCATTCTTATTGAAGAATAAGCTTGTGTATTGCCAACGAGCACCGTCTAGGGTTGGCTTCGGCCATAGGCCACCACTGACAATGATGTCGTCACTCACACGAAGGAGTTGAGGAATCGTCTTTTGTAAGGAGATGCTCTGTTCCGGCGTTTGCCCTAGTCCTACCAGACTATTAAGCAGACCAACTGAGTTGGTCAGCGGCTCTTCTATTTGAGACGCCAACAACTGCGTACGCAAATCGAGATTACGTTCGAGTTTGCTTCGAACTGGTGGCTCAACAACGAGATACACAACAGAGCCAATCGTAGCAATGAAGAAGCACAAATAAAGTGTTAGGGCGAGAATGCTTTTTTTTCTGAGTGACGAGCGAATTTCCATAGATGTAGCCGAATCATTCCCTAATATCGATTTATCACTAATTGATTGGTAATATGAGCGCAACCAACCAGCCCATTAACAAATGGTATTCTATTTTGAAACTACAAGACATCCTTTCTCTTCCAGAACTTGATGGAAAACTACTAAACCTAGCGAAAACTCAAGGCTTCGTAACGGCAATGGCTTCTGCGCCAAACGTGCTGAACCCTCAAGAGTGGCTGCCATTCCTATGGGGCGGTGAAGAAACAGCACCCTTCACAGACGGCGAGCAACTAGAACAGTACATTGATGAGATTGTTCAAATGTGGAACCAAACTCGTCCAGCGCTTCTAGAAGGCGCGTGGCAATGGCCAGAAGGCTGTGAGTTGGATGATCAAGATATCGTGTCAGCAAACACACGTGATTTCTGTGAAGGTGTCCTTCAGGGTTGGCAGTTGACTCGTGATGATTGGGAAACCCTAATGCCAGAAGATAGCGAAGACAGCGCGCTACTGGGCGGCGTTCTGCTTTCTCTGACGATGCTGTACGATCCAGAAACAACAATAGCAACACTGGCAGAACAAGGCATGGAAGGTCTTGAGCAATTTGAAGAAATCTTCAATGCAATGCCAATGATGCTTGGCGGCTTGACTCAGCGTGGTGTCATGCTGGCAGAAGAAGAGTAAGATTCTCTGCTCTGTTGAATACACTAAATGAAAAAGCTCTCCAAGTCGGAGAGCTTTTTTGATCAATCTAGAATGACATGGGGAATATAACGCGCCATATCTTGGGTAACTAAACTGCTGTCTTCACGAATAGAGATACCCGCGGCTTTATCGTTTACTAACCAACTGCCAATTAAAGTATGACTAGAACCAAACTTGGGTAACGGGTAGTACTGCTGAACAATGTTATGAGCCGACTCATAGGGACCTGGAGTTTTCACTAAACGCTGTCCATTCTTCACAATCTCTATATTCGCGCCTTCGCGAGAAAACAGTGGTTTGATGACGTAGTCTTTCAAACGGTCCGCTTTTGGATCATTAGCAAAATACGCCGGCAGTAAATTAGGATGGTTTGGAAAGCGTTGCCACAACAAAGGAAGCAGTGCTTTGTTAGACAGAACAGATTTCCACATCGGCTCTAACCAGTTCACGCTCGCCGTTGCCAAGTATTGGCTGTATTCCTCTTCAAACATAAATTCCCATGGATAGAGTTTAAACATCCATCGAATCGCTCGGCCATCGGCATCGACGAAACACCCTTCTTCCGTTACGCCAATATCTTCGACGTAGACGAACGCGGTCGACAGTCCTGCTTCTCGAGCGCAGTCTTCTAAATATTGGACCGTGCCTTTGTCTTCTTCTGCGTATTTACAACAACTGAAATGAAGCGTTTGCCCTGGCTGCAATTTGGCGATTTCCGCAAAACGTTCAATCAAGAAATCTTGCAAGATGTTGAATTGATCGGCTCTTTGATGGATACGCCCTTTGTTCACGACATCTTCTAACCACACCCACTGCCAAAAACCCGTTTCAAATAAGGATGTGGGGGTATCGGCGTTGTTTTCCAATAGCTTTGCGGGTGATGAACCGTTGTAAGCAAAATCCAACCGGGAATAAAGCGACGGCTCTCTACTTCGCCAAGAAGAGGCAACCTGAGACCACATGGATTCCGGAATCGCGCATTGGGTCAGTAATTGCTCACTTCGAATCACCTCATCCACAACTTCAAGGCACATTTGATGAAGCTCCTCCGTTGGCGCTTCGAGATCTCGTTCGATTTGCTCTAATGTGAATTGATAGTACGCACTCTCATCCCAATAAGGTTGGTCGTACATAGAGTGAAACCCAAAACCAAACTGGCGTGCTAAATCACGCCAGTTTTCTCTTTCTTGTATTTCTCTTCGAAACATAAATGCTGTTAACCGCCTCGACCAACAGAGACTGCTTTACCAAAGCCACCTCGCGACATGGCGCGCCCTATCGTGCCACCACCTCGTTTATTTAAGTTGCTGGTTGCGACTTTAGTTGATTGGTTACGGTAAGAACCATAGAACTGCCCTGCACCGTTGTAATACTTCGACTTGTAGCGATACATCGGCTCTGAGTAGTAACTCTTGTTGTAACCACTCAAGCCACTCACTGCGCGGCTAAAGAAGTAGCCACCAACAAACGGGACATACGAGCGGTGACGTGAGCTGTAATAACAATCGTCTTCATAGAAATCGTCTTCACACTCAAACTCGTTGTTATAGCGCGGAGCGTTTTCTTCTGCTCTCGCCATCGCTTCTTGGTACGCTATTTCACATTGTTCGCTGAATTCTGGCGCGTCTGATTTGCATTCATCCGCATCAACATAGATATAGCCTTCTGTTTCTGACTCTTGAGTCGCCAGAAAGAAGATGCCACCAAAAGCGACAAACGGGATGATTCGCCCAACTTTGAAGCTTTTATCCATCGAAGATCGTTTTACGTTGGAACTGCGTTTCATCGCCCCTCCTAGTAAGTCATGCAAGCTGCGTTAAGTACGCCGACAGAGATAGAGACTCCCGCGAGTACAATACCAGCGGGCACTTCGTCGTTCTCGATACGCTCAGAGACTTTAGGCAATAGAATGAATCGCACAATGCCAAAAGCAATGATTTGAGCCAACATGGCAACAACGCCCCACACCATAAAATCAACAATATTGACTGAGTTCGTTGCCGCTCCAGCAATCGCTAAGCAGTAACCAAGAAAAGCACCACTCAGTGCGACTGCTGCTGCGGTGTTTTTTTCTTCTTTGATTAGGTGCCATTCATCGTATGGCGTCAGTTTTACGTAGACGAATTTAAACGCCAGCACGAAGACAATCGAGACGGAAAAGTAGAGAAGAAAATTGGGAAAACCTGCCAACAGGTCAGCAATCATGTGCATTATTTGTCCTTATTCATGTCGTTCCATGCAAAATTATCAATGCGCTCATCTGCAATGTAGAACAGCTTGGTATTTGGTGGCACTTCTGCTTCGAGCTCGGGGTTTAGCTCAATGCCATTGCCAAGATCGAAGGCGATCAATGTGGCCTGATGATGCTTTTTAATGAAGCTGAACACCTTTTCGACACTGGTTGTCGCCTGATCTTCAGGGTAAATCACCGAGTATTGCGTCATACCTCGAGTAGAAGCTAATAACTCTTGGTGTAGAGCACTTGAACCGGGGTCCACGGCTGCTTTCGCCAGCATCTCAGCACCTACGGCAGGTATGCACTCCGCTTTAGGGCAATGCTGGCTCAACAATCTACCTAAAGCATCATCTTTAAAGTAGGCAAGCAAGTGTGCATCAGGATTCACAGAGGCACAATACAAGGCGGCCGAGAGGGTAATATCATCGGTGAGATTATCAACAATGATACAGTTGGCGCTGGTGATGTTGGCGTTTTTCATCTCTTGTGCATCGGTGTAACTGTTCACCTTGATGAAACCAATCTCACCCGGTAGCGGATTCTCTATATCAGAACGGCTACATAACACAATGGGACGCTTACCCGCTTCTTCATGCTGCAACATACGAATAAGGTGCATGGTCCTTGCGCCATTCCACCCCAACAATACGATATGGTTTTCCACTCTTACTCTCCGTTTACCTAATATACCCGCTCGCCAATAATCGATTGCACCGCCTGCCACACGCCCCAAAATGGCCGCAAACAAGCTCAAGCCACCAGGAATGATAAACAGAACCACGACCCATTTCCCTGCATCCGTCGTTGGTGAATGATCACCGTAACCAACCGTCGACGCAGTCACCATTAGGTAATAAATGAAGTTGGAGAAACTGTCGGTAAGTGCATGCTCCCCCGCGAGAGCCAGCAACAGCCAAGAAATACCAATGTAGCTACCGCTAATGACGAGAAGGTTTCGGTTGCTTAATTTGAAAAGATGGGTGCTCAGCCACTTTTTCAGTACTAGCCATACAGCCATAAGTTTCCGATTCCTTTCTGATTACTATAAGTAAATACTAACTCATTGATTGTAAGAAACAAAAAAACCAGCCAAATTCGGCTGGTTTTTGAGATTTGTCTTAACAAACTGGTGTCTGGGCAGACAGAACGACTATGCGTTCCCTTTCACTTGCATATTCAGTTGTTCAGCAAAGTCTAGCATGCGGTTCAATGGGATGAGTGATTTCACACGCAACGCTTCATCAACGAAGATTTCGTGCTCTTCACCACCTTCATTCAATGCTTTTTCAATCGCTTTAAGACCGTTCATTGCCATCCAAGGACAGTGTGCACAACTGCGACAAGTCGCACCTGCACCAGCAGTGGGTGCTTCAATCAGTTCTTTCTCTGGCACCAGTTGTTGCATTTTAAAGAAGATGCCTTTATCAGTTGCAACAATCATTTTCTGATGAGGTAGCTCTTTCGCCGCTTTGATAAGCTGACTCGTAGAACCAACCGCATCAGCCAGCTCAACCACGCTAGCTGGTGATTCTGGGTGCACTAGGATTGCCGCATCCGAGTATACGTTCTTCATCTTACGCAGTGCGTCCGCAGAGAACTCGTCATGAACTACGCACTCACCTTGCCACAACAGCATGTCTGCGCCAGTCTTGTTTGCGATGTAAGAACCTAGGTGACGGTCTGGGCCCCAAATGATTGGCTTATCTTCTGCGTCTAGGTGTTCAACGATTTCCAGTGCAATACTAGACGTTACAACCCAATCAGCGCGTGCTTTAACCGCCGCAGAAGTGTTTGCGTATACCACGACCGTATGGTCAGGGTGAGCGTCGCAAAACTCGCTAAACTTGTCCGCTGGGCAGCCAAGGTCAAGTGAACATTCCGCTTCTAGTGTTGGCATTAGAATGCGTTTTTCTGGTGTTAAGATCTTTGCAGATTCGCCCATAAAGCGAACACCACCAATGATCAATGTGCTTGCTGGGTGACGGTTACCAAATTTCGCCATCTCTAACGAATCACCAACAAAACCACCCGTTTCTTCCGCTAATGCTTGGATCTCAGGATCGGTGTAGTAGTGTGCGATAAGCACGGCATCTTTCTCTTTAAGCAGCTTTTTGATTCGCTCGATGTAATCGGCTTTTTCTTCTTGGCTTAATGGGATTGGTTTTGGAGGGAATGGGTAAACTGTCTCGATTTTATCTAATATGTGGCTCATTGCTCTTGCTCTACGCAACTTCCTTTAATCCGAGTATTGTAACCTCGTTAATTTTCAAAAACCAACCCAGAGCGGGAATTTCTAGCAGTCTAGCCGTATATCTTTGACGCAAATAACTATTCTATCGACAAAATAGAATTGGGTTGTTGCAAAGAAAAACCAGTGAAGTAAAACGAGCAAACAAGAAAAAAGGAGCCGAAGCTCCCTTTATTAGTCTCAATGTATGAGTTTTATTACTTCAGCTTAGCGCTCGCGATTTTCGCTGACGCACTGCCGGCATATTCATCGACAACTTGCTGATAGTATTTCTTCGCTTGTGCAGCATTATTGTTACGCTCAGCAATATCGCCTAGCTTAACCAATGCGTCTGCACGCTTGTTAGAATCTTTGTAAGAAACCACAGCGGCAAAACTCTTCGTTGCTTCTTTGTCTTGCTTCTTAGCAAAATACAACTGGCCTAGCCAGTAGTGGGAGTTTGCTGAGTAAGTCGAGTTCGGGTAATCCTTTTGGAACTGCTGGAAAGCCGCGATAGCGCCTGTGTAGTCTCGTTTCTTAAGGATCAAATCCACGGCATCTTGATAAGCAGTTTGCTCATCAGCGTTGGACGTGTATTTACCACCTGTTTCTGCAGGCTTGGTTTCTTTTACTGGCGCAGCTTTCATTTCACCACGCACACGATCTAGCTCGACAAACAACTCACGTTGACGCTTTAACATTTGCTGCATTTCGTAGCTATTGCGTTCTAACTGACCACGTAGATCACTGATCTCTTGTGACATTTGGTCAATTTGCTCTTGCATTTGGAGCTGAACACGGTTGCGGTTTTGCAGCAAGCGCTCTAAACGCTCGACATCTGATTCTGAAGAAGATCGAGTTGATACTGATGATGTGCTGTTGAGATCTGATACTGGAGCTGGTGCAGCGAACGCGAAGTTCGCTGCACTTGCCAGTAACGTAAGCGTAACAGCGCGCTTAGTGTTACTGAACATGAGGTTTACCTCGAATTAGTATACTAGAACCGCACGACGGTTTTTAGCGTAAACATCTTCTGATTGACCTAGAAGAAGTGGCTTCTCTTCACCGTAACTAACGATTGCGATTTGGTCAGCTTGAACACCTAGCGCTTGTAGGTAGTTTGATACTGCTTCAGCACGACGCTCGCCTAGTGCGATGTTGTACTCTGGCGTACCACGTTCATCAGCGTGACCTTCGATTGTCACTTTAAGAGCAGGGTTCTTGCTTAGGTAAGCTGCGTGAGCTGCTAGCATCTCTTCGTAGTCACCTGCAATTGTTGAGTTATCAAATGCGAAGTAAATAGTTTGAGTTTCGCGTAGTGCTTGCTCTTTTAGCTCTTGCTCTGTCAATTGACCGTTTGGATCGATTGGCGTTACTACTGTTGTTTCAGAACCGCTAGTGTTGGTTTCTGCACCCGTATTTGAAGCCGCGTCATCACTTGAGCTACAAGCCGTCATTGCCATCACAGGAATCGCGATTAGCAGTCCTTTTAGAACCTTGTTCAGTTGCATCTTATTTTCCTTTATTAATCAATTTTATTACTACAAAAACGGTGACCATGCGGGAGCTCTGACACGCCCATTTGTTGCCGGTAATCTAGCTTTAAATCGACCATCAATTGACACCATCGATAGTACGTTTTTCTTGTTGTAGATTGAGCTATAGATAACCATGCCACCATTTGGGGCAATGCTCGGAGACTCATCAAGCAATGTTTTTGTTAGTACCTGAAGAGCACCTGTTTCCAAATCTTGCTTAGCCAAGTTGAAGCCCGAATCACTGCGATTCACCATGACAAGGAATCGACCATCAGGAGTGATTTGACCGCCTAAGTTTTGGCTGCCTTGCCAAGTCAAACGGTTAGTAGAACCGCTGCCCAAATCTACTTGATAAATCTGAGGTTTACCACCCCTGTCAGATGTGAAAATCAGTGATTTGCCATCAGGGTGCCAGTACGGTTCTGTATTATTTGATCTGCCACGCGTAATTTGTGTCAGCTTACGAGTTTTCAGATCCAACGTGTAAACCTGAAGTGAACCTGTCTTTGAAAGAACCAAAGCTAACTGACTGCCGTCAGGCGAAAATCTTGGCGCACCATTGTGACGAGGGTATGACGTAATCTTCTCTCGCTCGCCGGTGTAGATGTTCATAATGAAGATCTCAGCTTGGCCGTTCTGGAAACTCACGTAAGCCAATTTCTGGCCATCAGGAGACCATGCTGGAGACATCAGTGGCTGTTTAGATTGAAGTACTAAACGTTCGTTGTAACCATCGTAATCAGCAACACGCAGCTGGTAAGGGAAGCGATCTTTGTCGTTTACAACAACATAAGCGATACGAGTCATAAATGCGCCGCGTTCGCCAGTCAATTGCTCGTAGACAAGGTCCGCAATTCGGTGAGCGTACTCACGCATGCGTGGGCCTTCTACCGTCGCTACCTTGTTAAACAACACGTGGTCTTTGGAAAGAACCAGTTCTCCGTCATCACCGAGAGCTTTGCTCTGACCCTTCGTTAATTGGCCACGAACAACGTCAACTAACTGGTAGTTAACCACGTAGTTACCTTGTTCGTTTTTCTTAATTGAACCGGTCAATAATGCATCTACGCCCAATCCGGTCCACGCATCAAAGTTTACTTCTGATTCGTTGGTTGGCGTTTGGGGCATTTTGCTGGTCGGTACCGGGCTGAATTTACCACTGCGTTGCAAATCAGAAGCAATCACAGCGGAAATATCAGTCGGAAGAGGCTCACTGCCTTCCCACTTAAAGGGAACAACAGCAATTGGTCGTGCTGAATCAATACCATCGGTAATCACCAGCTCTAATGCAGCGTGAGCCACATTCGTTAGACTGCCAAGCAGTACAAACATTCCTAGTAAAAGGCGTTTAATCACGTCTCAGTTCCTTAAATTAATAATCAACTGTTAAGTTAATATCACGAATTTTATCTATAATTGCGCGGTCTTTTGGCATAGGGAAATTGCCAACTTGGTTTACTGCACTCTTTGCCGCACCACATAATCGAGCATCACCGCTAATGACTGAAACGCCACTTACTACGCCATCTGTTCCAGTTGGCACAAGCTTAATATTCAGCCTACACGACTTTCCCACAAGGTAATCATCCTTAATGATTCGACTTTCGATTAGCTGTTTATAGATGGCTGCATAACGACCAACTTCCGAATCAACATGTTGACTCTTCGCTACTTGGTTAAGTTCGGATTCACTTTCTAGACCAGCAAAAATGTCATCCAAAGCCGCTTCTTGCTCTTTGCGTTCACGCTCTGCTTTCTCTGCGGCTTCTCGAGCTTTACGTTCGCGCTCAGCGGCCTCTTTGGCTGCTTTTTCTTTCGCGATGCGTTCTTGCTCGGCTTTTGCTGCGGCTTCACGTTCACGTTTCGCTTTCTCTTCGGCTTCTTTCGCCGCTTTCTCGCGCGCTACACGTTCTTGCTCCGCTTTACGTACGGCCTCTTCTTTGGCTTTACGCTCTTGTTCGGCCTTTGCTGCCCGCTCTTTCTCTTTACGAGTGCGTTCTTCTTCGGCCTTACGTTCTTGCTCTTTCTTCTTACGAGCGACCTCCGCTTCGCGAGCGGCTTTTGCATCTTTTGCTTGCTGCTCTTTCAGCTTACGAATTTGCTCTTCTTCAGCTTTGCGATTCTTTTCCAGCTGCTCAGCTTCACGTCTCAGTTTATCAAGACGATCTTGCTCTTTTTTTGCCGCTTTCTCGCGTTGCTGACGAATTTCTTTGGCTTGTTGTTGGACAAGCTTCGGGTCAATAACAACCGCCTGCACCATCTGCCCTGTCGGCTCGGGTTTAGACATGTTGAAATCTGTACCCCAAAGTAACGCTACGACCAAAAGCGCATGCAAGCCAACCGATATTGCTATCGGCTTGGTGTATTCTTTGGTTTTCTTCTTATTGTCTTTCATAGATGTTCGATGTCTATTCCCTGATATCGGTCATCAGACCTACTTTAGGGATGCCAGCCCGACTTAGCTCATCAAGCAGAAGTACCACATCTGCATATGGCGTTGCGGCATCACCCCCTACTGCAACCGGAGAATCAGGTTTGATTTCCCGCTCTGCTTTCACACGAACAATAACGTCTTGTAGTGATAGACCGCGTTGAACCTCTTCATCATTCACGCTTAGGCCCAAATTACCATCGCGATCGATTTCAATAATGATGAAGCTACTGTCTGTTTCACCAGCAAGATCTTGCATTGATTCCGCGGTAGAGGTTTTTGGAAGGTCTACATCCACACCTTGAGTGACAAATGGAGCGGTCGCCATGAAAATGATCAGCAGTACAAGCATAACGTCGATATAAGGTACAACGTTAATCTCTGCGGTCATTTTACGCTTTTTAGGTTGGTAACCCGCCATGCCTTATTCCTTATTCGCGCTGTCTCGACCCGCCATTGCTTGACGGTGCAGGATGCTGTGGAATTCTTCAGAGAAAGTTGCGTATGTATGCTCTAGCTTACTTACTTTGTTGCTTAGACGGTTGTAAGCCATTACCGCAGGGATTGCTGCAAACAGACCCATCGCTGTTGCGATCAGTGCTTCTGCGATACCGGGTGCCACCATAGATAGTGTTGCTTGTTTCACTTCACCCAATGCAATAAAGGCGTGCATGATCCCCCATACCGTACCAAATAGGCCGATGTATGGGCTGATAGAACCGACCGTTGCGAGGAACGGTAAACTGGTTTCTAGTTCATCCACTTCACGAGCTACAGAAACGCGCATTGCACGCCCTGTACCTTCCATGATGTAGGCCGGTGAGTTTGCGTTACTCTTACGCAAGCGTGCAAATTCGGTAAAGCCAGCATAGAAGATTTCTTCTGTGCCACCGATGTCGTCTTTACGAGCTTTCACTTTTTGGTACAGCTGTGAAAGATCGGTACCAGACCAAAATTTGTCTTCAAAGGATTCAGCGTCTTTTGATGCTTGAGACAGTACTTTGCTGCGCTTAATGATCATTGCCCATGACGCAATTGACATGCCTAGTAGGGTCAACATCACAAGCTTTACCAACAGACTGGCCTGAAGAAAGAGATCTAAAATGGAAATATCAGCAGTCACTATTTGTTAGCTCCGAATTGATAAAAGATGGGATAGCTATTGGTTTCATTTTCTTATTATCGATACATGCTACCTTAACAATTGTCTTGCACAATGTTTTGCCTTCATCATTGACTAACTCTTGACAGAATTGCAGGGACGCACGCTTTATTTCTGACACTCGGGTAAGAACGGTCAAATGCTCGTCCAGTCTCGCCCCTTGGTTGAAATCGATATCCATGTGTCGGACAACAAAGCCAATGTTTTGTTCCAATAACACATGTTGAGAAATGCCTTTTGCACGCAACATCTCAGTGCGTGCGCGTTCAAAGAATTTTAAATAATTAGAGTGATATACAACGCCACCCGCATCGGTATCTTCATAATACACGGTGATCGGCCAGCGGAAGGGATTAGATGTGCCTTGCAAGGGAGTACCAGTACTTTCAATTCTTTAAAGCAATTACTATAACTGAAGCGGCAGTAATTGGTACTGAGCGAAGGGAATATTTTTGAATTTTGTAGAAAAAATAAAAGCCAGACAAGACGTCTGGCTTTTTATTCGATGATTTAATAACCGACTTTATTTCAGAGTGTAACGCTTACATGAAATAGAGTGCTGTTAAATAAACTAAGATAGCGAGTGAGAAATAAGGGCTGAACAATACTTGCCAGTACCAATTTCTTGGCTTGAAGCCCACACCGTAAACCATGCTTGAGCAGACTGCCCAAATCAGTGCCGGTGCGATAAACGCATTAAAGCCACCAATTTCTCGATGGTATGCGTTTGGATCCCACATCACCAATCCTACATGCATAAAGCCGAGGATTAAGGCCAAGACTCTCAGTAGAGTCTTGTCCATTGGTGCGTGAAGTTTCGCTACCTTGTCAGCGAGATTACTCACTGTCTTTATCCATCATTTCTGAGTGCTCTAACCAAAGAGCGTTGATGATACCGAATGCACAAGCAAGTAGTACACCTAGAATCCATGCGAAATACCACATAGTAATAGCTCCTTAGTAAAGTGAGTTTTTGTTTTCTTCGATGAACTTGTCATCCAAGCGACCAAACATCTTGTAGTAAGTCCAAGACGTGTAAGCCAAGATGATTGGAACCATAACAAACGCAACGCCTGTCATTAGGTTCAAAGTCAGTTCAGATGAAGTTGCATCCCACATTGTCAGACTTTGGCTTGGCATTAGGTCTGATGGCATTACGAATGGGAACATTGCAATACCAGCAGTAAAGATAACACCTGCGTTACCAAGGCTAGAGGTTAGGAACGCGATACCACACTTCTCTAGGCGAGATGCCAATACAGCTAGAAGCGGCATTGCAACACCCAGTACAGGCGCAGCCCATAGCATTGGGTAAGCTTCGAAGTTGTTCATCCACGCACCAGCTTCACGGATAACCTCTTTGTTTAGAGGGTTAGAAGCAGCGCCTGTATCGATACCACCTACGATAACGTAACCTTCGATGCTCTGAATCCAGAAGCCAGCTGCTACGAATGCAACCACAGTTAATAGACCCATTAGCTGAGCAACGTTACGAGCACGAGTATGAACTTCGCCTGTTGTCTTCATTTGTAGCCAAGTTGAACCTTGCATCAGGATCATGAACAAGCTTACTAGACCACATAGCAATGCAAATGGGTTAAGAAGACCAAAGAACGAACCATGGTACGTTGGCATTAGGAATTCGTTCAGTTGGAATGGAACACCTTGCAGAAGGTTACCAAACGCCACACCAAAGATGATTGGTGGAACGAAGCCACTGATTGAGATACAGATATCCCAAGTGTTACGCCATTTTTTATCTTCAATCTTTGAACGGTAATCAAGACCAATTGGACGTAGCCAAAGTGCCGCTAGGGTTAGGATCATCGCTAGGTAGAAACCAGAGAACGATGTCGCGTAAACCAAAGGCCATGCTGCGAACAATGCACCACCAGCAGTGATAAGCCATACTTGGTTACCATCCCAGTGAGGTGCGATCGAGTTAATCATCACACGACGTTGCGTGTCGTTTTTACCGATAATAGGTACAAGCGCGCCCACACCCATATCGAAACCGTCAGTAATTGCAAAACCAACTAGTAGAACACCGATCAGTACCCACCAGATGAATCGCAAGATTTCGTAATCAAACATCTTGTTGTCTCCTTGTCTTACGCTTCTACTTGGCGACTAACTTTGTCTTCAACAGAGTCAGCGTTTTGCTCGAAGTGGTAGCGGCCAGTTTTCAGGCTGCTTGGACCTTTACGAGCGAATTTCACCATTAGGTATACTTCTGCAATTAGGAATGCAGTGTATAGCGCTAGGATTGCAAATAGTGAAGTCCAGATTTCACCTGCTGTTAGTGCTGATGCAGCAACGTGTACCGGTAGGATTTCACCTACAGCCCACGGTTGACGACCGTATTCAGCAACGAACCAACCCGCTTCGATCGCAATCCAAGGTAGTGGAATGCTGAACAATGCAGCTTTAAGAATCCAAGGTTTCTGTTCGATCTTCTGACGACATGTTTGGATGAATGACGCACCAAATACGAATAGCATGATGAAGCCACACGCAACCATGATACGGAACGACCAGAATAGCGGCCATACTGTTGGGATTGAATCATCCGCAGCCGCTTGGATTTGGTCTTCAGTCGCATCAACAACCTTGTCTGTGTAACGTTTTAGAAGTAGGCCGTAACCTAGGTCACCTTTCACTTCGTCAAACGCTGTCATGTTTGCTTCAGACTTGTCGCCTGCACGCAGTTTTTCAAGCAATTCGTATGCGTACATACCAGTACGGATACGGTCAACGTGCTCTTCACGTAGATCGTGTAGGCCTGTTACTTGCTCATCAAACGAACGCGTTGCGATGATACCCATAACGTAAGGGATCTTGATTGCGTAATCGGTGTTCATTGTTTCTTGGTTCGGTAAACCAAACAGTGTGAACGCCGCTGGTGCTGGTTCTGTGTGCCATTCAGCTTCTACTGCTGCTAGCTTCACTTTTTGAACTTCACCAAGCTCGTAACCAGATTCATCACCCAGCACGATTGTAGACAGGATTGCTGCCATACCGAAAGAAGCTGCGATAGCAAACGAACGACGAGCGAACGCCACATCACGACCTTTCAATAGGTAGTAAGAACTGATGCCAAGAACGAACATTGCACCACACGTGTAACCAGATGCTACTGTGTGTACAAATTTAACTTGCGCTACAGGGTTTAGTACAACGTCTGCGAAGCTCACCATTTCCATACGCATGGTTTCGAAGTTGAATTCTGCGCCAACTGGGTTTTGCATCCAGCCGTTCGCGATAAGAATCCACAGTGCAGAGAAGTTAGAACCCAGAGCAACCAACCAGGTTACCGCTAAGTGTTGACGTTTTGATAGACGATCCCACCCGAAGAAGAATAGACCAACAAAAGTTGACTCCAGGAAGAAAGCAACCAGTGCTTCGATCGCTAGTGGTGCACCGAAGATGTCACCTACATAGTGGGAGTAATAAGACCAGTTCGTACCAAACTGGAACTCCATGGTAAGGCCAGTAGCCACACCAAGTGCAAAGTTAATACCGAACAGCTTACCCCAGAACTTGGTCATGTCCTTGTAGATTTGCTTGTTCGTCATTACGTACATTGATTCCATAATGGCCAAAAGGAAGGCCATACCAAGGGTCAATGGTACGAATAGGAAGTGATACATCGCTGTCAGTGCAAACTGCAACCGCGACAGATCAACTACGTCAATCATGGTAACTCCTATGTGTCGGCTGAATGACACTCTCTACATATTGCAATCCATACACAAGTGTTATTTACACTTGAAAAATGTTGAATTATCACAACGCTTTGTTGCAAAAATGTGCTTCGTTGGTTAGTTAATTGTTAAGCATCAGCTAATATAGCTGGGCCTAATATTACTGCTAAAAACAGTTTGTTTCAAAAGGTTTATAGCGAGAAACCGCTTTGATGTATATCAATCTTTATGCGCTGAATTTGAACAAAAATCCATCACATTGATCCAGATCAAACGATATCAGAAGAGTATGTTAATAGAGAGTAATCAGGAGAGAAAATAATCAGTTAGGCAAGAACATAGAGTTAACAATCTATAAGTTTTTATTACCTATTTAGTATTAGAAGAGATTTAATAAATGAGAGGTTGGTCAACATTGGTGAAATGCTGAGCGCTGTGCGCCCAGCTTGGAATCTTACTTTTCAATTCCGAAATGCAGATAGGCGCGATCGGTCGCTATTCTACCACGAGGTGTGCGTTGTAAGTAACCTTGTTGAATCAAATAAGGCTCTAGCACATCTTCAATGGTGTCTTTCTCTTCACCAATGGCTGCTGCCATGTTATCCAGACCGACAGGACCACCACCAAACTTTTCCATGATCGCAAGAAGCAGTTTTCGGTCCATGTAGTCAAAACCTTTAGCGTCGACATCGAGCATGTTCAGCGCTTTATCTGCAACTTCCGCACAGATGTGTCCATTGCCCTTTACTTCAGCATAGTCACGAACACGGCGTAGTAGTCGGTTAGCGATACGTGGCGTACCACGAGCGCGGCGAGCAACTTCTAACGCACCTTCCGACTCCATTGACAAGCCTAGGCAATCTGCGCTGCGCTGAACGATATCCTGCAAGTCTTTGACCTTGTAATACTCAAGGCGCTGAGTAATACCGAATCGGTCACGCAATGGCGAGGTCAATGAACCCGCTCGTGTGGTTGCGCCGATAAGCGTGAAAGGAGGCAAGTCAATCTTGATAGAGCGAGCGGCTGGGCCTTCACCAATCATGATGTCTAGCTGGTAGTCTTCCATCGCTGGATACAGCACTTCTTCAACCATTGGGCTTAAGCGGTGAATCTCGTCAATGAACAGCACATCGTTCTCTTCTAAGTTGGTCAGCAGCGCCGCCAAGTCCCCTGCTTTCTCAAGTACTGGGCCGGAAGTAGTGCGAATATTCACTTCCATCTCATTAGCAACGATGTTCGCAAGTGTGGTTTTACCCAAACCTGGAGGACCAAATATCAAAAGGTGGTCGAGCGCTTCATTTCGCAATTGAGCGGCTTTGATGAAAATCTCCATCTGACCACGCACGTGATCCTGACCTTGGTAATCCGCCAGCGTCTTAGGACGAATCGCACGGTCGATGACATCTTCATCACGAAATGAAGGATTTTCTGGCGCGATTAAACGATCGGCTTCAATCATATTGTTCCCTTGAACTTTTCGTTACACCATTGATTTTAGTGCTTCACGGATCAGTTGCTCACTGGTCATATCCGGTTTAGCGATCTGAGAGACTACTTTCGACGCTTGAGTTGGTTTGTAGCCTAGAGCTAGAAGCGCACTGATTGCCTCTTCTTCAGCATTGCTAGATGCCGCACCAGAATCCGCAGGAGCCGCATCCGTAAACGGAGTAAATAGGTCGCCAGCACCCCAACCTTTAAGGCGGTCTTTCATTTCCACAACAAGACGTTCTGCGGTTTTCTTACCAACGCCAGGTAGCTTCACAAGTGTTGAAATGTCTTCACGCTCTACGCAAGAAACGAATTGGCTTGCCGTCATACCAGAAAGTATACCCAGCCCCAGTTTAGGACCGACGCCGTTCGCTTTGATTACTTCACGGAAGAGCGCACGTTCTTTGACTGTGTTGAAGCCGTAAAGCAGCTGAGCGTCTTCACGCACAACAAAATGAGTATAAATGATCGCTTCTTCGCCGACGTTTGGCAGTTCGTAGAAACAGCTCATTGGCATCTGTACTTCATAACCAATGCCATTAACTTCAATTAAAACTTCAGGTGGTTGCTTTTCAAGCAGAGTGCCGCGAAGACGTCCAATCACTATAAATACTCTTTGGAAATGAATTTGCGACAGGATAATAAAGAACTGGATAGACATCCAGTCCTTTATGCCGTTCGGTTAGATTTTTGAGACAACTTGATCAAGTTGTTGAGTCAGGTTTCTCACGGTGACGACTTGGCTACTGAGCTCAGTGCCATATTGAGCGACAGTTTCAGCAATGGTCTTGGTGTTCACTACGCCGTTAGCGACTTCGCTACTGGCTTCATCAAGCCCTTTTAATGCGGTCATTTGCGTCGCCATGATGCCAGAAAGACTCTGCACATCATGAGAAATTGTGGTCACTTGCTGGATGATGGTATTCATTCGTTCTGTGCTTGAAGTAACAACATTCTGCCCGTGTTTCACCTCTTGCTCGCTGCGATCAAGCAAGTTACGAATCTCGATTGCGGATTGACTACTCTTTGCAGAAAGCTCTCTCACTTGGTCCGCGACCACTGCAAAGCCTCTGCCCTGCTCCCCCGCTCGCGCCGCCTCAATAGCCGCATTCAGTGCCAATAAATTGGTTTGCTCTGCGACCGACGTAATTAAGTCCGCCACTTTCATGATGTCTTCATGGCTGGTAATGATCTGGCTGATCGCTTGTGTAGAGTCTTCGAGCAATTCAGAGCTTTTCTCAGCTTGTTGATGAACGTCTTCACTCTTCTCACGAAGCTCTTCAACAAACTTGCTTGACGTTTCAATCCCCGTCGCCATGTGGTGTACTTGCTGACTCATTTGCTCAGCCGCACTGGCTTGAGACTCACTGTTGATATTGAGAGCATTGACTTGAGCACCTAACAGCGAAGATTGTCCATCCAACACTTGCGAAACTTGTTTAAGCTCCGCCGAATTTTGATTAGCTTGCTCTAGTACCTCTCCTAGCCGTAGCTCCCCTGCCGTTGCTTTTTGTGCGACCAATTCACTTTCTGCTTTAGATTTCTCTGCACTTTCAATTGCAATATCCCGTTGCTTAGCGGTAAAGGCTTGCGCAATACAAATCACCACCAGCGGTAACACGGTGCCTGACCATATTTCCACGCGCTGCGCAGATTCAGACAACACGAGTTGGGGAAAACCAAAACCAGACACATGCTGATACGTCATTACTGCAGAAACCGCGATGACTAATGCACTCCATGAGATCGCCATGATACGAGTGCCAGATAAAAAGAAAGCGACGACTAACAAAGGCACCCAGTAAGTTTGGGTTGAATCGACCACGCCACCACTTTGATAAATGATGTTGAGTGCATGCACTGACATGCCTACAAACCCCAGATTGAGCGACAATGCTGGTCGTTTGAACCATCTCAGGCTGAAGGCGGATATCAGTTCGAGTGCGATTAAGAGTACTGAGGTGAAGATTAAGCTTTCATGCCCATGTTTAGACCATTTGATCAGGCTGTAGATCCCGACGAGAAAAGCGATGAAGGTAAATAGAGAGAGGATGTCTGCTTGACGTTGTTGTGTTCTTGTCCATTGAGTTTGGCGCGGCATAAATGCACTGCGCCACAGCGTGGCTGGATTCATGTTCAATCTTCCTTGATTGATTTCTTATTAGACCTCTGACCACTATAGTTTTGTAACATTTTCTCAACAAATCCAATCCTTAAATCTGTCTGAGATGTCTCATTTTTAATACGAGAACACGCTTAACGGTAACGACCTTTTCTTGCGCTGGTTGCTTTGCCTGCGAGCGCCACCAGCGTCTTATTCGTGTTAGCGTGACAAATAGCAACACCCAACGCATCGGCAGCATCAGCTTGAGGTTTAGCGGGCAACTTAAGCATGTGTTGAACCATATGCTGAACCTGAACTTTGTCTGCACCACCTGTGCCCGTTACCGCTTGTTTAATAAGACGAGCCGCGTACTCATGCACCGGAAGATCCGCATTCACAGCCGCCACAATTGCACTACCACGCGCCTGCCCTAGCTTTAGTGCAGAATCGGCATTCTTCGCCATAAACACTTGTTCGATGGCAAATACATCTGGTTGAAACTGGGTGATGATTTCCGTCACACCTGCATAGATTTGCTTAAGTCGACCTGGCAGCTCTTTTTCAGAAGTACGAATACAGCCGCTGCCTAGATATTGTAGATGACGTCCCTGCTGACGAATCACACCGTAACCCGTAATGCGAGAGCCTGGGTCAATACCCAAAATAATTGACATGAATTTTCCTAAGAAAGCAGATCAAGAACGATCTCTATCTCGTTATTATAATTAATGAAAATAAATGGGAACAGAACGCTCTGTCCCCATTGAGTAATCTTATTCTAATGTGGCTGCCACTTCGTCAGAAATGTCACCGTTGTGATACACCTCTTGAACATCATCCAAGTCTTCTGACGCATCAATCAGACGTAGAAGCTTAGGGGCAGTATCCACGTCCAATTCTGCTTTCGTTGATGGGATTAATGATACTTCTGCATTGTCAGCCTCAAAGCCTGCTGCATCCAAGGCATCTTTGACGCTACCGAAATCAGCTGGTGCCGTGTACACATCAATAGAACCGTCTTCGGATGTTTCGATATCATCTGCGCCGCTCTCAAGCGCCACTTCCATCACTTCGTCTTCATCTAAGCCGGAGGCATAAGAAATCACACCTTTCTTATCGAACAGATAATTAACACTTCCATCTGTACCTAAATTACCGCCAGACTTCGAAAACGCGTGACGCACGCCAGAAACCGTTCGATTGCGATTGTCTGTCATGCATTCAACCATTACGGCGGTGCCACCTGGACCGTATCCTTCGTAGATGACGGTTTCCATGTTGTCATCGCCTTCACCACCGGCACCACGACTGACCGCACGGTTCACCGTGTCTCGCGTCATGTTGTTAGAAAGTGCTTTATCGATAGCAGCTCGTAACCGAGGGTTATTGTCAGCTTCTCCGCCACCCTCTTTCGCGGCAACGACAATTTCACAAATTAACTTGGTAAAGATTTTGCCACGCTTGGCATCTTGCGCAGCTTTACGGTGACGAATATTCGCCCATTTACTATGACCTGCCATGATTCACCTTTTAATTTATTTTGACGTTAATGCTCAACTTTGATTGCTCAATAACGTTACTTGGGAAAGTGCTCGGAATAATTCTTGGGTTCATTAAAACAAAAACTCCCGCAAATGCGGGAGTTTTCTTTAAATGTTGTGCGCTTATTCTGCGTCTTTTTCTTTCGCAACAGTCACTGCAATTGCTAGCTCTTCTAGAGCCGCTGGGTTTGCAAGGCTCGGTGCGTCTGTTAGTAGACACGCCGCTGCTGTTGTTTTAGGGAATGCGATAACATCACGGATGTTCTCAGTACCACAAAGCAGCATCACTAGACGGTCTAGACCGAATGCAAGACCTGCGTGAGGTGGCGTACCGAATTTCAGCGCTTCCAATAGGAAACCAAACTTCAGTTTTTGCTCGTCTGCATCAATACCTAGGATATCGAATACCGCTGCTTGCATTTCTGCGTTGTGAATACGTACAGAACCACCGCCCACTTCGTAGCCGTTTAGAACCATGTCGTATGCGTTTGAGTTCGCTACTGCTGGGTTCGCTTTTAGCTCTTCCGCAGTCACACCTAGAGGTGATGTGAATGGGTGGTGCATTGCGTGCAGGTTGCCTTCGTCGTCTTCTTCGAACATTGGGAAGTCAACAACCCAAAGTGGAGCCCAAGTGCCTTCTTTAGTTAGACCTAGGTCTTTACCAAGTTTAAGACGAAGTGCACCTAGTGCTTCAGCAACGATGTTAGCTTTGTCTGCACCGAATAGGATGATATCGCCAGATTCCGCTTGAGTGCGATCTAGAATACCGTTGATCACGTCTTCGCTTAGGAATTTAGCTACTGGAGATTGGATACCTTCCATGCCTGCTGCACGGTCGTTAACCTTCATCCATGCTAGACCTTTCGCACCGTAGATACCTACGAATTCTGCGTAACCGTCGATTTGCTTACGAGTAAGCTCAGCACCACCTGGTACACGGATAACGGCAACGCGACCTTTCTCGTCGTTTGCTGGACCAGAGAATACTTTGAATTCAACGTCTTTTACTAGGTCTGCAACGTCTACTAGTTCTAGTGGGTTACGTAGGTCTGGTTTGTCAGAACCGAAACGACGAATCGCTTCGCTGAACGGCATTACCGGGAACTCCCCTAGGTCAACGTTCAGTAGCTCTTGCCACATTTCACGAACCATTTTCTCAGTCGTTGCACGAACTTGGTCAGCCGTCATGAATGACGTTTCGATATCGATCTGAGTGAATTCTGGTTGACGGTCAGCACGCAAGTCTTCATCACGGAAACACTTAACGATTTGGTAGTAACGGTCAAAACCAGACATCATTAGAAGCTGTTTGAATAGCTGTGGAGACTGAGGAAGCGCGTAGAAGCTGCCTTTGTGAACACGGCTAGGTACTAGGTAGTCACGAGCGCCTTCTGGTGTCGCTTTTGTTAGTACTGGTGTTTCGATGTCTAGGAAGCCGTTGTCATCTAGGAAACGACGAACAAAGCTAGACGCTTTAGCACGTAGCTTGATGCGGTCACTCATTTCTGGACGACGTAGATCTAGGTAACGGTACTTCAGACGTTGCTCTTCAGAGTTCTTTTGGTTGAAGTCTAGAGGCAGAACGTCAGAACGGTTGATGATTTCAAGACCTTTCGCAAGGATCTCAACTTCACCTGTTGCCATGTCTTTGTTTACTTGGCTCTCTGGACGAACGCGAACTTCACCAGTTAGCTTGATACAGAATTCATTACGAAGTGTGTTAGCCACTTCATACGCATCTGCCATATCTGGATCAACAACTACCTGAACGATACCTTCGCGATCTCGCATATCGATAAAAATAAGACCGCCTAAATCACGACGACGGTTAACCCAGCCGCAAAGTTCTACAGTTTGTCCTGCAAGGGACTTGTTCAGGTGACCACAGTAATGGGTACGCATAATGAAATTCCCAATCTCTCAAATATTGTTAACTACGCTCTGTCAGCCTCATTGCCGAGCAGAGTAAAGATCCATTTATACGCTGAAAGCCTATGAAAATCGACTACTCAACATACAATTAAGTGTGTTTTATCATTCATTGGTGGTTTTTAGTACAACAAATGTTCAAAAGCGCACCAAAGCGAAAAAATTGGTGGGGATTATAGCGTGAAATTACCCATTTCAGCAAAACTCTCGTAAAGTGGGCTCAGGAAAAAACGTAAAGCAGAGATATGGATAATTTACCCCTTCGACTTGGATTGACCATGTGGTCGCACAACCAATGGCAACAAAGCTTTTATGGCAGCGGAACCAAGCCCGCAGAGCGACTCGAAAAGTACGCGCAGGTGTTCCATACCGTAGAGGGCAACACCACCTTTTATGCCACACCGACGCTCAACACGGTGCAAAACTGGAAAGCCGCGACTCACGACAATTTCAAATTCACCTTTAAGTTGCCAAAAGCCATTACTCACGAGCAGATGCTCAGAGGTTGCGACGAGCAGTTACGTGACTTTATGAAGGTCATGGAACCGCTTCATGAGCGTGTCGGGCAATGGACTATTCAGCTCCCTGCTGCATTTGGTCCAGAACACCTCGATAGATTAAAGAAGTTCTGTGCTAGCTTTCCACCGAATTTTCCACTTGGAGTGGAAGTTCGCCATATGGCGTTTTTCTCCAAAGGTGAAGAAGAACGTGCGTTGAATCAATGGCTACTTGAGAGTGGCATTGACCGCATTATCATGGACAGCCGCCCAGTGTTCGCCGCGCAGCCGACGACCGAAGCGGTGATCGATGCCCACCAGAAAAAGCCTCGCGTTCCAGTTCATGCAATTGCAACTGCTAAGCACCCGATGATTCGCTTTATCAGTCATCCCGACATGGAAGACAACCTGCGCTTTTTCGAACCTTGGTTGCAGAAGTTACCGATGTGGATTGAACAAGGCATTCAACCTTACTTGATGATCCACACGCCAGATAACGTCTTAGCACCAGAACTGGCTGAAAAGCTTTATAAGCAGCTACAACTTAAGCTCTCGCTGCCCAATTTGTCGTCGTTTCCTGCCAATGATGGCAACTCACAAATACAAATGTTTTAGGTAAGCTTATAATTAAGCAAATGACAGAGGCGCGAATTTCCCATAAAATACGCGCCTTTTTTGATGCCTGACGTTTCGGGCAGCTTGTATGCAGAGATTTGGTTATGAACCCTAACAGCAATCCAGATACTATTTTTTCGGCTCCAATCGATAAAATTGGGGATTTCACGTTCGATGAACGCGTAGCGGAAGTTTTCCCTGACATGATTCAACGATCGGTGCCGGGTTACAGCAACATCATTTCTGCCATTGGTATGTTGGCAGAGCGTTTTGTTAAACCTCACTCAAACATCTACGATCTAGGCTGTTCTTTGGGTGCTGCTACACTGTCTATGCGTCGTCATATCAAACAAGAAGGTTGTCAAATCATTGCAGTGGACAACTCTCCTGCGATGGTTGAGCGCTGTAAGCTTCATGTAAATGCCTACCGAAGTGACACGCCAGTTGATGTGGTAGAAGCGGATATCCGCGATATTGAAATCGAAAACGCGTCGGTTGTGGTATTGAACTTCACACTGCAATTCCTTTCTCCAGAAGACCGCTATGCGCTATTGGAGAAAATCTACGCGGGTTTGCGCCCAGGTGGCATTTTGATTCTGTCTGAGAAGTTTGTGTTTGAAGATGAAGTATCCAATGAGCTACTGATCGATCTTCATCACGACTTTAAACGTGCGAACGGCTACAGTGAGCTGGAAATCAGCCAGAAGCGCAGCGCAATTGAAAACGTGATGCGCCCTGATTCGAAGAAAGATCATAAAGAGCGTTTCGCGAAAATTGGTTTCTCAAGCTACGACGTTTGGTTCCAGTGCTTTAACTTCGGTTCGATGTTTGCGATTAAATAACGAGAAGCGAGAAGCGAGAAGCGAGAAGCGAGAAGCGAGAAAGTCTTAACGTTTCGAATTTAGTGTCAATTTTTTAATTTATTACTCAGTGAAAAACTATGTTTAATTTTGCTAATTTTTATCAGTTAATCGCGCAAGACACTCGTCTTCAGCCGTGGCTAAACGTATTACCTCAACAGTTAACAGATTGGCAAAATGCTGAGCACGGTGATTTTGGTCGCTGGCTGAAAGCACTGAACAAGATCCCACAAGGTGCGCCAAACCAAGTGGACATCAAAAACTCAGTGACCATCAGCAACGATACGCCTTTTCATGAAGGTGAGCTGAAAAAGCTAGAAAGCCTACTGCGTACATTCCACCCTTGGCGCAAAGGCCCATACACTGTGCACGGTATTCATATTGATACCGAATGGCGCAGTGACTGGAAATGGGATCGCGTGCTTCCGCACATCTCGCCACTGAAAAACCGCAGCGTATTAGATGTGGGTTGTGGCAACGGCTACCACATGTGGCGCATGCTAGGTGAAGGTGCACGCCTAACGGTTGGTATCGATCCTTCTCATCTGTTCCTAATTCAGTTCGAAGCGATTCGTAAGTTAATGGGCGATGACCAACGAGCTCACCTTCTTCCATTAGGGATTGAACAGCTACCTAAGTTAGAAGCGTTCGACACTGTATTCAGCATGGGCGTGCTTTACCACCGTCGCTCTCCACTGGATCACTTGGTGCAGCTAAAAGACCAGTTAGTATCAGGCGGTGAGCTTGTTCTTGAGACACTAGTCATCGAAGGCGATGAGAACGCGGTATTAGTTCCGGCATCTCGTTACGCGCAAATGCGTAATGTGTACTTCTTCCCTTCAGCGAAAGCGCTGAAAGTGTGGCTAGAACTGGTTGGCTTTAAAGATGTGTGCATCGTAGATGAAAACGTAACGACGGTTGGTGAGCAGCGCACGACCGATTGGATGACGCATAACTCACTGCCGGATTACCTTGATCCAAACGACCCGAGCAAAACGGTAGAAGGCTACCCTGCCCCTCGTCGAGCGGTACTTGTGGCAACCAAGCCATAATTAACTGAGATTTCTGACATTGTCTTAACTCACTCCTTCCTTTAAGACATTAACCTCTCTTCAATCTAATTAAGGATGCATATTGCGTCCTTAATTTTTTGGCTTTTCGTCACTATTCCTCACTCTGTAAGAGACTGCGAGAGATTCTTACTTGTGAGCCTTTGGCGATAACGCTAAACTCTTAAAAAACAAACAACTTAATCCAATCCCAAGGTTTTCAATGTTTATACGATTGACTCCGGTTGTTGCAATCGCCCTATTGTCAGGATGTACCCTTACAAAAGGCGAACAGTACCACCAAGAAACGTTAGCCGCTATTCAAGCTTCAGAGACGAATTTCAATACTCGCGTTACCAACTTAGAGCTTCAACTTAGTAACCAATCGGATTACATCGAAAGTTTAGAAGGCCAAGTGGATAAGTTAAATGGCGAACTCAATACCTTCCGTAAAGAAGCGATGGACGAAGTAAGAAAGCCGAAAGAGCCTATTATCGTTCAAGCTCCTGCGCCTGTTCAGGCGACTCCTACTCATGACATTGTCCTGGGCTCCATAGAGCGAGTGACCATTGACTCCATCAAACAAACTTTCGATGCACGTGTCGATACCGGCGCAGCAACGTCTTCATTAAATGCAGTCGATATTGAAGAATTCGAAAGAAATGGCAAAAACTGGGTGCGTTTCCATCTTGCTGACAATACCAAGTCAGATGAAGAGAAAGACATTTGGATTGAAGCGCCAATTATTCGCTACGTGAAAATCCGTCAAGCAACCACTGAAGAACTAGAGCGTCGAGCTGTTGTTGAACTTTGGGTGCGCGTTGGAAAAATTCATGAAAAAGCGCAATTTACGTTGGCAGATCGTTCTCAAATGAACCATCCTGTGTTACTAGGAAGAGAGTTTATGCGCGACATCGCACTCGTTGATGTGAGCCGTAAATACGTTCAAACGGAAGAAGATAAAAAATAATAAGGTAGATTATGACGTCCAGAATACCGTTTTACCTGTCAATCATCCTGTTGGTGATTGCAGGCATCGCTTTGAGTGTTTTCAGACATCAGAATTACGGCGTACCTTGGACTCCAGGTGAAACACGTCAAATTTGGGATGTTGAAGCCCGTATCGAATTTAATGCGAATGGCAACGAAGTAAAAGCTTCTCTTGCTGCGCCGCATACTCAAAATGGTTACACCCTGATTGGTGAATCAGCATCGTCTCCAGGTTACGGCGTTTCTTACGTCAACTCAGACTCTGGTCGTCGTGCAGAATGGTCAATCCGTCAAGCAAGTGGCCCACAAACTATTTACTACAAAGCCCAGTTCTTAGTTGACCCACAAGCAAAAGTGGATGAACAGCCACCTGCAGGTGAAATCACAAAACCTACCCTTTCAGCGCCGCAACAAGCCGCCGCAAATGCATTGATTGAACGTGCAATGAGCCGCTCAGCAGACAATGTCACCTTTGCTCGCGAGCTGATCAAAACGCTAAACGATCCAGACAGCCAAAACTCAGCGCTGATTCTTAATGACTTTGATCGTACCGATGCATTACACAAGATCCTACTTACTGCAGGTGTGCAAAGCAAAATCGTTGGCGTAATCGAATTAGAAGACGGCCGCCGTCGTCAAGCTATTCAGCCTATGGTTCAGGTATGGTCGGGGGAAGAATGGGTTCTCTTCTCGCCAAATTCAGAGCAAGCCGCAGCACAACCTAACCTTCTCGTATGGGATGAATCGAACGTTTCCCTACTTGACTTAGTTGGCGGTAAAAACAGCCAAGTTCACTTCTCTATGATTAAGCAGGAAGTGACTCCACAGCAAGCCACTGACAATAAAGTGGAAGCGGATGGCCTACTCAACCTTTCTATACATAGCTTGCCACTTGAAGAGCAAGCCATGTTTAAGACCATCATGTTGATCCCAATCGGCGCACTGATTGTTGTGTTCCTGCGTGTCATCATCGGTCTGAAAACTTCGGGTACCTTCATGCCAGTATTGATTGCGGTTGCCTTCGTTCAAACGCAACTGGTAACTGGTATTGTCGGCTTCCTATTAATTGTCGGTACTGGCTTGATAATACGAAGTTACCTCTCGAGGCTTAACTTACTTCTGGTTGCAAGGATATCCGCCGTAATCATAACCGTAATTATGATCATCTCGGTCTTCACCGTGGTCGCATTCAAGATTGGCCTAACAGAAGGTCTAACAATTACGTTCTTCCCTATGATCATCTTGTCATGGACGATCGAACGTATGTCGATTCTATGGGAAGAAGAAGGTGCGAAAGAAGTAGTTCTTCAAGGTGGTGGTTCACTACTAACCGCTGTCTTGGTTTACCTAGCGATGACGAACGTTTATATCCAACACTTAACGTTTAACTTCATTGGCCTACAACTGATTGTTCTTGCAGGCATCCTATTACTAGGTACTTACACAGGCTACCGTCTAACAGAGCTACGTCGATTTAAGCCACTAGCGGAGGACTAAACGATGTTTGAACGTTTCACTTCGCCAGCTAAGCTTCGCCATAAAGGCATTATGGGGATGAACAAGCGTAACCATAGCTATATTGGTCGCTACAATGATCGCTCAAAATACCCGTTGGTGGATGACAAGCTAAAGACAAAAATCATTGCTGAAGCAGCAGGTGCGACAGTGCCTGCTCTTATCGGCGTGATTGACAGCCAAGCTGAAGTCAAAAAGATCCACAAGATGGTATTGGACTGGCCAGGTTTTGTAATCAAGCCAGCGCAAGGAAGTGGTGGTAAGGGTATCCTTGTTATCACTTCGCACAAAGATGGCGTTTACACCAAGCCATCTGGTGCAACCATCAATAAAGAGGATGTAGAACGCCATATCAGTAACGCACTGGCTGGTCTGTTTTCTCTAGGTGGTAAGAATGACGTTGCAGTCGTAGAAAACCTAATCAAGTTCGATGACTGTTTTGATGGTTTCAGTTACGAAGGCGTGCCTGACGTTCGTATTATCGTCTTTAAAGGCTACCCAGTGATGGCAATGATGCGCTGCTCTACTGCAGCCTCAGATGGCAAGGCCAACCTTCACCAAGGTGCAGTAGGCGTTGGTATTGATATTGCGACAGGCAAAGCCATTCGTGCGGTGCAATTTGACCAACCTGTTACGCATCACCCAGATACTGGCAAAGATCTATCAACCCTACAAGTACCTCATTGGGAGCGCTTATTAGAGCTTGCATCGAGTGCGTGGGAAATGACAGGACTTGGTTACATGGGTACTGACATGGTGTTGGACAAAGAAGAAGGACCAATGGTGTTGGAGTTGAACGCTCGTCCGGGTTTGGCTATTCAAATCGCCAACGGCGCGGGTTTGTTACCTCGTTTAAAACACATTGAAAACCTTGGTATGCCGGCCGAATATCCAAAACCAAAAGAGCGCGTTGCTTACGCTGCTGAACAGTTTGGTTCTAAATCTCAGTTCTAACCTCTTAACTAGCAGCTATTAACGTAGCTGCTAGCTAACCTTTCATATTTGAGCTCTATCGCTCGCTTTCTAAGTAATTCATCACTTCTATCACTGCAATCGATGATCCAGCTAACAGATTACACATGGATCGTTTCTTTTTTTCTCATACTTTTGCTTATTATGTCGTCTCCCCCTTACTCAACTCAAGAGGTTGGGCGATGCTAACAAAAGAAATTAATAACAATAAAACACCGCTTGTTGAACAAGAGAACTTTGATAAACATTTACAACGTTTGTCGGAAATCTCTGTCCAAGCACTTGATGAGCTTGCTGAAATGATCGAAACCGGAAACGACTTTTCAGAAGAATAGCACTTACCTTTTCGCTTTTAAGTGCCTGCTAATAAGCCGAGACTGTTGTCCTACAGCCTCGGCTTATTTTATTTTTTGAAGGGTGTAACTTATATCGAAGCGGTGGCTTGCTTCTCAATACTCTCATCTAAGCGATAACTAGCTTTGATGGTATCCGCCACTTTCTCCGCGATCATAATGGTTGGCGCATTGGTATTCCCGCCCACTAGCGTCGGCATAATCGACGCGTCGACAACTCTTAGTGCCTCTAATCCATAAACCTTAAGATTGCTATCTACCACGGCTAAAGGATCGTTCGCCATACCCATTTTGCAGGAGCCTACGGGATGATATTGGGTATCCGCTCGATTACGAATATCTTGCTCGATGGCTTTCTCATCGTTCGCATCCACGGGATAAAAGCTGGCCCCGCGTATGTCATCAAACGCTTGGCTTTCCAGCATTTGGTGTTGCTTCTTCCAGCCTTTAATCATGATTTCCATGTCTTCAGGGTGACTAAAAAATGCAGGGTCGATACGCGGTACATCGTAAGGGTTGGTGCTATTGAGTTTAACGGTCCCAATGCTCTTTGGTCTTAGTAAAGTGACGTGAGAGCTAAAGCCATGGCTCATGTGCATTTTGCGTGCATGGTCATCGACAACCGCAACAACGAAGACGAATTCCAAATCCGGCACTTTTACCTCGTCATCGGAGCAAAGAAATCCAATGCCCTCGGCAAAGTTACTGCTCATTTTTCCACTGCGAGCTTTCATCCACTGTGGTAAAGCTTTGGTCATCTCTGTTGCCATTTGCAGCGAAACACCGAAGGTATCGCGCTTCGCTGTGCATCGATAGGTATGTACTAGGTCAATGTGGTCTTGCAAGTTTTCACCAACGCCCGGCAGTTCATGAGCTTGCTCTATCCCGTGCGCTTGTAAATCTTGCTTTGCCCCAACACCAGATAGCATCAGAATTTGTGGCGAGCCGAATGCTCCTGCAGAGAGAATCACCTCTTTGTTGCACTTGATCTGAAAGCTATTCCCTTTCAAGCCATATTCCACGCCAACCGCTCGTTTGCCTTCAAACAATACTTTGTGCGTAGTTGCCTTAGTAATAACGGTCAGATTCGGCCGGTCTAAATTAGGAGTCAGATAAGCTTTGGCGGCACTGCATCGCTCGCCATTGATTTGCGTGACTTGCGTTTGCATGGCGCCCAGCTGATCTGCGCCATTTATATCTAGATTACGAGGTACGCCGATCGATTCACATGCATCTAAGAAGCGCTCTACAACGCCACTCGGTGAACGCAGATTAGCAACATTAAGTGGCCCACCTTGCCCGTGAAATTCATCATGATGGACTTCGTTATTTTCGGCTTTCTTGAAGTACGGCAGGCAATCTTGATAGCTCCACCCTTCATTCCCAAGGCTTGCCCAAAGATCGTAGTCGTATCGGTGTCCTCTGGCATACATCATCGCATTGATCGAACTCGAGCCACCTAACGTCTTGCCCCTTGGTTGATAACCCTTGCGACCATTCAAGCCCGATTGAGGAATGGTTTCAAAACCCCTGTTGTTTATTTTGGTTGGCATCATCGCTACGACACCAACCGGCGTATGAATAAAGGGACTTGAATCCGGCCCGCCCGCTTCCAACAAGCATACAGTGACATTAGGATCTTCAGTGAGTCGAGACGCTAAAACACATCCGGCTGAACCACCGCCCACAATAATAAAATCATAACTGTCCATCATCTACCTCCGCGACATCTAAAGGGTGAAGCTCTCGCTTTAAAATCTTGCCTGTGGCGGTCATAGGCAGTGCTTTACGAATGAAAACACGGCGTGGGTATTTGTAGTCAGCAAGTTGTTCACGGCACCAAGCGATTAAAGTGTCAGGGCTACAATGCGCATCTTGATGAAGCACAACATGCGCATGTACCTCTTCACCAAGGCGGTCATCGTGTTCACCGACAACAGCGACCATTTCTACATCAGGATGACACATTAAGACTTCTTCTATTTCACGCGGATAGACGTTATAACCGCCTCGGATAATCATGTCTTTAACGCGGTCGACAATGAACAAGTTGCCGTGTTTATCCACTCGTCCAATATCGCCCGTTAAAAACCAACCATCGCGCAACGCCTCACGAGTTGCTTCTGGTCGTCCGTAATAGCCTTTCATTACACTTGGGCTTTTTATGCAGACTTCCCCTAATTCACCCACGGCTTGGGCGTGACCTTTTACGTCCGCAATCTTAATCACGTAGCCACATAATGGTTGTCCAACACTGCCTGGTAGTCGGTCTCCATCACTATGATTAAACGTGGCCACTGGTGCGGTTTCTGATAATCCATAACCCTCCAATACTGGCAGCTCAAAGCGTTGTTCAAATTGACGAATCACTTCTACAGGCATAGAAGCCCCACCAGACACTCCTATGCGAAGACTGTGCTTTACTAATTCGGAATGCTCCGGAGATTGCTCACCCGCTCTGAGTAATGCGATGTACATTGTAGGCACACCTGCAAACACGCTGACTTTATGCTGGATGATTTGTTCAATCACAAACTTTGGCTCAAAGCGCGGGATCAACACCATAGTAGAGCCTGTCAGCACACTGGCATTCATCATTACAGTCTGACCAAAACTGTGGAACAGAGGCAAGGTTGCCATAGTGGTATCACTGTATTCCAACCGCATCAGATACTGGGAAGACATAGCGTTCGTTAACATGTTGGTGTGAGATAACTCCGCCCCTTTCGGCTGACCGGTCGTGCCTGAGGTATAAAGAATAACGGCGGTATCATCACCATTTCTGCTGATTGACTCAAATAGCTTATTGTCTTGCATAAGCCAAGCATCAACAGCGTGCTCTTCTTCTCTGCATCGTTCTGACAAAGAGATAAAGTGTTCGCACTGCTCAGCTTCAGAGAAACCGTGTCTACCGTAGCTTCCCATTGGCAGCTCTTCGCTTCCTTCAAAGCAGAAATACGCTTTTGCATCAGAGTCGTTGAGGTGGTAAGCAATCTCACGGCCTTTAAACAGCACATTCAAAGGAACTACGACACAGCCTGCTTTTAAAATCCCGTAATACACGATTGGGAAGTAAGTAATGTTTGGACAAGACAGTGCAACTTTGTCACCAACTTTTAGTCCAAGTCGATTTAGGTTCGTAGCAATATTGCCTGCAAATTTGTCGAGCAGTGCGTAGTTGATTTCATCATCGCCCATCCTGAGCGCAGCTTTTGAAGGAAAGAGCGCAGCACTGCGCTCCAGATTGACAGCAAGGTTGTGCATCCATGATCTCCTTTGGTCGCAAGGCAGCCAGCGAGCACTGGCTGCTGAAGATTCTTTATGTAGAGAGGTAAGTATCGAGGGTTATGAGTGCTTGTTTAAATCTGGGTCGGGTTTGCCCGCAAACACTCGCAGTACCAGCTTCTGCACCATGTTGCCATATGGCGGTGCAAACAACTGAATCGGGAACCAATCGCGCATTTTTAGTACCGTGCGCGCATGGCTGAGTTCGCGAAAACCTTCTTCTCCATGGTAATTACCAATGCCGGAGTTACCCACGCCACCAAATGGCACTGAATGGTTGAGTACATGCCACCCCCAGTCGTTGATCGTGACACCACCACTATGGGTTTGAGTAAGCAAGATTTCGCGTTGCGCGGCATTATTGCTAAATAAGTAACATGCTAGCGGTCGTGGCCTCTCGATAATGTATTGAATTACCTCATCGAGAGAACGGTAAGTGTGAATAGGAAGAAGCGGGCCAAAAATTTCCTCTTGGCAAATACGCATTTCGGGTGTCAGGTTGGTAGCGATGTACAGCGGTGTTTTACGCCCTTCACCATAGTCGAGGCATTGAGTGATAGTCGCCCCTTTATCACGTGCATCCGCCAGTAGATCGTGGAATCGTTTGTGCTGGGCATCATCGACTAACGCGGTGTAATCCTGATTGGCTTTGATCTCACCGTACATGGTTTGATGTGCGTGCTTTAACGCCTCAACAAACGCTGCTTGCTTACCTTCTGGCACAAACGCGTAATCTGGTGCGATACAAATTTGCCCTGAATTAAAACCTTTACCATGAGCAATGCGCTCTGCGGCTTTTGCAACGTCATAATCATCAAATACCACCACAGGGGATTTACCACCTAGCTCTAAGGTCACAGGCGTTAGATTCGCTGCCGCATTGGCCATGATGATTTTTCCGCTGGCTGGTGACCCAGTGAACACAAGGTGATCAAAAGGTAGATGAGAGATTTCCATCGCCTCTGGGTGGTTGCCATCCACAATACGAACTAAGTTCTCAGGGAATATTTCGCCTAACATACGACGCATTTGTCGAGTGGTTGCCGGGCAATTTGGTGGCATTTTAATCATGCAGCGATTACCCGCAGCCAACGCAGTGATCATAGGACCAATCGACAGATAAAGCGGGAAATTCCAAGGACAGATGATACCAACTACCCCTTTTGGTTGATAACGCACTTCCAGCTTATTGCCCTTGAATAACCACTCTGTTGGTCTTCGACTTGGCTTCATCCAACCTTTAAGGTGGCGAACAACATGGTTGATATCGAGGATAGGCGCAAGCACATCAGCCATAATGGACTCGGTGTGACTCCGGCCACCAAAATCTTCACTCATCGCGTCTGCCAAGACGTCTTGATAACGGGACAGTTGTTTCTTTAACGCCAAGAGTCGGTGCTTTCTCACCGCAAATGTCGCGTTCGGCTCAGCTTGGTATGCAGACTGTAATTCCGAGAACCACATGGTGAGCTCACCGACTAAAGGATCATTGGTTGCAAACGTGCCTTGTTCGCGTTGTATTTCCTTATTTTGCGTTGCCAGTACATTCATGTTTCTCTCCTACCGTGCATTTTATTCAATTACAACATTTTGATAACATGTCGCACAGGTTACAAAAAGACAATAAACGGTGATATTCGGACAGCTTTGCGACAAGCATGACTGAATAGCATCTCAATACCCGCTAGGATTGATCCGATTGTAGAGGAGAAACGCATGGAATACACCGCAGTTTATGAGCCAGATACCGAATCCTGTGGTGTTTTGGACTTGCAGCTACTCACACGCGACCTTGAGCCCAATATAAAGGTAGAAACGTTACTTGAAGGCAGTGGTATTACTGCTCTCGAACTTTATGCGCCGGACACGCATATTACCCTTGCTCAGAAACTGACCATTTTTAGTAACGCAATTGCTCATTCAGGAGAACCGGGGCTTGGCCTAAAAGTAGGACAACAAGCTCGATTTAGTGACTTTGGCGTACTTGGGTATGCCGTTTTCAGCAGTAGCACCCTACTCGATGCTTTGATGATGGGCTTTAAGTATCTTCGGCTGGCAGGACCCGTTTTAAAGAAAAAAATGTGGGTGGAAGATAATTCGGGCTACTTTCGTGCAGAGCAACTTATCGATCTACAATCACTACTGCCATTTTGTTGTGAATATTGGTTCGCGGCCATTCAAAGCTTGTGTGAGGAGGTAATGCAGAAGCCTTTCCCTTCGAAGGTGATCCGCTTCCCCTATCCTGAACCAGAACACAGCGAACTTTACGAACAAGTGTTCCATTGCGAAATTGAATTCAATAGTGATCGTTTAGAATGGCAGTTTGATGCCACCAGCTTATATGAGCCGCTACCTGCAGCAAATACAATGACGCTACAAATGTGCTTGAAGTCTTGCGATGAAATGTTGGCAAAAGTGAGTGGCAGTGCCAGTTTAAAAGAGAAGATCACACAAATGTTCGTCGAAAGGCCGGGGAGCTATCCGTCGATAGAGCAACTGTCCAGTGAATTAAGCATGTCTTCAAGAACGCTACGACGCCACCTTAAATCGGAAGAGACCAGCTATCAGCAAATCCTCGACCATGTTCGCTTCCACTTAGCGCGTCACTATCTCGCATCGACACAAATGAGCGTTGAAGAGATCTCCGAACGTATTGGCTTTTCAGACAGCGCAAACTTTCGCTGCGCCTTTCGTAAATGGAGCGGGGACTCACCAAGACAATATCGACGACAAGCGCCTCAGTTGTAAGCTTGTTGTTCATCAGAACAGAAACAAAAACGCCCGCATTCATTGCGGGCGTTTTATTAGATTCGGAGTTTAGGATTCAAACTCTTCAATCATCTCTTGCGCTTCGGTCTTAGGTTTGTCTGTTTGACCAAAGCCACGTAAACCAACCACGTGTACGTGTTCGTGATCTTTAAACACCTTACGCACCAGTTTGTAGGTCGTCCCTTTCTCTGGGCTGATGTTTTCTGGCGCTGCGATAAGAAGCTGCATATCCAGACGGTCACACAATTCAAACAACGTCGCGATCGATTTTGTATCCAGACGCGCTGCTTCATCCAAGAAGAGCAAACGACAAGGTACAATGTCTTTGCTGCGCAAACGGCGTGATTCTTCTTCCCAGCTCTGAACAACCATCAATAGGATTGACTGACCAGTACCGATCGCCTCACCTGTTGATAGCGCGCCAGATTCCGCTTGCAACCAGCCATCTGTACCACGGTTCACTTCTACACTTAGCTCTAGGTAGTTACGGTAATCCAATAACTCTTCACCCAAAACCTGAGGAGAACGTTGACCCATATCGATGTGTGGGTTCACGCGTTGGAACAGTTTCGCCATTGCTTCAGAGAAGGTAAAGCGAGTCGATTCAAACAGATCTTTATGCTGCTCTTGCTGTGTCGCTAGACCGTTCAGTAGCACTTCGTGACTTTCGCGGATCTTCACGTTTAGACGTACGCCCTTCACCTGACCGAACGAGATGTTCGACAAACCTTGGTTCAGCATACGGATACGGTTTTGCTCACGCTGAATCGTCTTCTTGATGATGCTTGCTACTGACTCAGAGCTGATCGCTAGGCGGTTTTCACGTTGCGTTAGCTCTTCCGTTAGACGCGCTAGCTCTACTTCCATCTCTTCGATCGCTTCGACTGGATCATCAGTACGGATGATATCTTGACGAATACGTTCACGAAGATGTTGGTAAACCGCGATGTAGAACAGAACCTTACGCTCTGGACGTGCATTGTCTTCTGATAGACGCAGCGCATCACGAAGATCATCGTTGTTCGCAACCGCTAGACGTAGCGCACCCAATGATTTATCCGACATTGAACGCAGTTCATCCGCTGACATGTAAGCCAGTTCACGTTTGTGTAGACGACGCTCAACATCGTTCTCACGCGCTAGGCGCAGTACTGAGCACCAGCCTGCTTTCGCGGCAACCACGAACGTACGCAGCTCAACGTATTCTTTCTGAACTTTCTTCAGACGTTTCGCCAAACCCTTCATTTCTAGCTCAGTAGAAGTAATGGTACGTTCGTATTCACTCTTACGGCCACGAGACGTATGCAGACGCTCATGCAGCTCGTCACGACGACGCATTGCACGTTCTTCTGAACCTTCGTCTGCGTTAACACCAAACTCTTGCAACTCTTGCTTGAACTCTTGGACCGTCTCAAGCTTCGCTTGGTGTGAACTCTTCAGAGACGCTAACACTTGATTGTATTGGTTCATTTGACCTTGCGATTGCTTCAACTCTTCACGAGAGCGTGTGCGCATCTGCTCCGCTTGAACCAATTTCGCTTTTAACTGCTCACTCAATTCGCTGCTCTTGTTCAGTAAGTCTACTGAGTCTGAGTAAGCGAAGTAGTGACGACGTTCAACGAGATCTGAGAGTGCAAAGATTTGCTTCTTAAGATCTTGCAGCTGTTGGTCTGCCGCTTTGTATTCCGCTTCTAGCGCGTCGAATTGCTCTGGGTCAGCATCTAGGGCAACTGCAACTTTTTCCAGTTCCGCCACCGCTTTCGCGTGGTTATTTAGGAAAGCTTTTGCTTCTGAAAGCTGGGCGATTTTCTCTTCCAACTCATCAAAGCGTGCTTGCAGCGACTCGTCTTCAATCAACGCCATGTTTGGTGCTAGCTTGTCTAGAGAAGACAACGCTTGCTTGCTGGTTTGAAGCTGAGAACGTTGTTGTTGTTCTTTCGCATCCAGATCAGCCAGTACGCGAGCGATTTGGTTACGCTTGTCGCGAATGGTTGCCAGCGTTTGCTCTGGGTCAGCTTCGAATGCTACTTGAATGTGGCTTGCCACGAACTGGTTGAACGCTTGGTACAGACGCTGCATTTTTTGCGAATCGAATGCTGCTTTCGCATGCTTCTCAACCACTTCCTCACGTTCGTTACGCAGTAGCTCTAAACGTTGCTCACGTGCTGCACGACCAAACAATGGGATTTCAGGCAAGCGAGAGTAACGCATTTGGCGATCGTTCATGCGAACACAAACCGCGCCTTCTAACTCTTCTGCGTCGAATGAGCTGTCATCAAAGGCATCGATGTCACCTTCAATGATGTACAAGTCTTCTGGACAGTCGTCTAGCTCTACCAGTTTCTCTTCGATACCAGATAGGTCAGAAACAACGATAGCGTGACGAGCCGGACCGTACATCGCACTGAAGTAAGGCGCGTCATCAATAGTGATGTCATCATAGATCTCTGACAGCAATACGCCGCCTAGAGTATCTGCCAAACCTTTCAGACGAGGGTCGTTTGAACCACCAGGAGAAGCAAGACGCTCAATCTCAGTATCAAGCTGACTACGACGCTCTGCCAGTTTATCTTTCGCCAGAGAAAGGGTTTTCTCTTTCTCAAGCACCACTTGCATTTGGCTCATGACCGACTGGCTATCTTCTAGCTCAGCGCCACTTTGCTCACGCAGTTTTTCTAGTGCATCGTTCGCCGCAATCCACGTTGGTGCAATGGCTTCTAGCTTGTTGATTTCCGCCGCTGCATCTTGCTCTAGACGACGCTGTTCGCTGCGTTGTTCACGCACGTCTTCTTGCGTCATCTCTAGCGAGTCGATTTGCATCGCGTGACGCTCACGTTCTTGTTCAAACGTGATTTCGTCAGTCAGTTCAACATGGAACTGCTTTTGGTATTCGTTAACGAGCTCACGTGCTTGACGTTGCTGGTTAAGGCTACGCTCAAGGTCACGGTGCTGTGCACGCCATTGTTGTTCGTTTTGCGCGACTTGCTGAGATTCACGCGCTTTCGCAATTGCGGTTTTCGCATGTTCAGACGCATCTTTGCGCTCAACTTGACCAACGATGCTTTGTACCAGTTTAAGTGCGGTTTCGAACTGCTCTGCCGCTGCAGAAGACATATCCAGTTTGTGCTTAACCGATAGCAAAGCGTTGGTGCTTTCTGATTCTTTGCTCTTAAGCTCAGCAACAAGCGCTTGCGCCGATTCTGCCGTTAGGCTGTCGTCACCAAGTAGTTGTTTCGCTTTTTCCAGCGCTTGAACCGCTTGTTGGTATTGAAGGGCACGAGTTTGCTGAACGTCGAGCGCTTGTTGGTAGTCTGCCAATTGCGTCTTAAGGCTATCCACCTCTTCTTCCGCAACAGTCGCTTGCTCTTCTACCATCATCACGCGTTCTTGCGCTTCTTCCACTACCATCATCTGTTCTTCAAGACGCTCACTCAGCTCTTCAAGATCTTCTTGGTAGCGTTCGATCTTCTCTTGCTGACGCAGTGCGTTTTGCACCAATTGCAAGTGATCAGAAGCAGCTTGGTAATCCTGCTCTAGCGCAGATTCCGACTCGATCAACAGTTCTAGCTCTTCTTGAACACGGTTAAGCAGGTTGTTTTGCTCAACGAGAGTTTCACGAGAACCGAACAGCTCTGAACGCAATGACAGCGTTTTATCCAGCTTATTGCGACGATCGTTCGCGTGACGCATGTAGTCCGCGGCCACGTAGTTAGTCGACTCTGTGATCAAGTGTTTGAACAAGTCTCGGTCTGCTTGCGTGGTTTTGATCGCTTCTAGTGTCATGCGGTTTTCACGCAGCGCCGATTCCATATCTTGGAACGCTTTCTTCACGCCGCCGTTTTGTGGCAGAAGGTAATCACGTAGCGAGCGTGTAATTGCACTTGAGATACCACCGTAAAGCGATGCTTCGATCAGGCGGTAGAATTTAGAACGGTCACCAGAGTTACGCAGTTTCTTCGGAATCACACCGAATTCAAACATTTGCGCGTGGTAATCCACAATAGAAGAGAACGCTTTGAATTGAACGCCCTCAAACTCGGCGATCGATTCTTTTACTTCGTTGATTTGACGTACACGAGCTTGAGTCGCAGATACGCTTTCAACCAAGATATCCGTTGGTTTCACATGACTTGGAAGACCTTGGATAACAAACGGTTTGATGTCTACTTTCTTATCACGACCCGCAACTTGCTGCAGTTTTACTGCGAACAATAGACGTTGGTTACGTGAGTTCACCACGTCCAGCGCCGCGTAACACGCGCCCGGTTGTAGCTTACCGTACAAACCTTTGTCGCGAGACGACTGGCTGCTGCCTGCTTCTGTCGTGTTACGGAAGTGCAGTAGCGTTTGGTCAGGAATCAGTGCGGTGATGAATGCCGCCATAGTGGTTGATTTACCTGCACCATTACCACCTGATAGCGTGGTGACCAGACCATCGATGTCAAACGTACGGGCAAAGAAGCCGTTCCAGTTGACCATGGTCAGCGATTGGTATTTACCGCGTTCAATCATGCTCATGCTTCACCCTCTTCTTTAATTTCTTCTTGGGCTTGGTCGTCTTGTTCTTCTTCAGACAATAGGCTGCCTTGACTTGGTTCTTTAGTGTGCACTACCGCTTCACCATCACGGATCAGACGCAACTGTGCTTCACGCACATCATCGCCAACACGTACATCAGCACCAAAACGGAATACCGCTTCGCTGATGCTGAATTTACCCGTTTCACCGATGTTGATGATCATGCCTAGGCGGCGCAGACGACGAAGTGACGTACGTACTTTTTCAAACAGCTTTTCTTTATCAAGGTCAGAACCGGTTGCGCGGTTCGTCACTAGCTTCATCAGCTTGTTTTCATCTGCTAGTGCAAGCAGTTCGTCGTATAACTCTTGGTTAGTGAAGATGCCTTCGTGCGCAAGACGCTCCGGGCTTAGGTAAAGGAAACACAGTACCTTACCCACCAGCATATCCAGCTCAGAAAGGACACTACGACCAATCAAAGAAGTAGAACGTGGGCGAAGGTAGAAGAAACCTTCTGGCGCTTTCACCAATTCGGTGTTGTAACGCTGGTAAAAAGAAGAAAGCTCAAGTTCGAAATCCGACAACAACGCGTGGTTGTCTAGATCTTCACTTGAAACATGGCGCCCTGCTCGAAGCATGCTATCTAGCGCTGGGAACAGAGGGTTAGAAATTGCTTTTGCCAGATTATCTGACATGTATTCATTAGTATCGGTCGATGACATTCGCTTGTACCTTTGCCCCAAATTCGTTGATTGCTTTCCAGTCTGGCTGAATGGCTTGATAGTCGGATTCTGAATAACCCAGACGAACCGCCTGATCAACGACAATGCGAGCTAAATCAAAGTGATGAGTATATGGGTGCTGTGCAAGGTAATCTCGCAGAACCACGCTCAAGTCGATTGGTGTGCCTTGATCTTTATGCGCTTTCAGCATGTCACCAATTCGCTCTGCCAACTCATCATTGACTTGTTGAAACTCTTCGTATTCCACTTCCATCGGAACTTGGCCAGTGACTTCGTCATCACGCAGTACCAAAGCTTCGTCACGAAGGTCAGAAAGCCTTTCCGCATCTGCATAAGTCAGATACCAAGGCATATCGAAGTAATCTTTCATGGATTGACGCAAACGCGAGCTAAATGCACGGTTCTTATCCATATCGATAGCGGTACGGATGAACTTGTGCACGTGTCGGTCATAACCAATCCAAAGGTCGATCGCTTGCTGGCCCCAGCTGGTAATTCGGTCTAGCTTCATTTGCAGACCAAACAACGCTTCATCGATGAATTCAAGTTCAGGGTCACCGTAGACGATCTCTTGGATATCTAGGATCTGAGTTTGCAGTTCATCACTGGCAGCTTGCAGCGTATCTTGAAGTTCACGCAACGTGCTGGAGGTTTCTGACAGTAGCGCTTCACAGTTGTTGATCGCTTCACGCCAGTCTTTGTTAAGCAGGTCTGCAATCTGTTGTTTCACAGACTGTTGCTGCTCATCCATCACACGTTGGTTAAGGTCGATTTGATCGAAGATTTCGCCTACAGAATATTTCAAAATTCCGTAAACGTTTTTCTTCCAGTGGCCCGGAGTGCCACCTTTTTGTGCTGCTTCAATCGCTTTTGCCATTTCATCCGCTACCATCGATAGCTGAATAGAAAGACGCAGTTTCGAGAACTCGCGATGACGCACGTAATAATCGGTGATTCCTATCGCTAATGGCGACAAGCGGTAAATGCTCGCTCCGTCAGTAATCTCACTGACAAAACGGCTCATAAGACGCTGCTTAACCATCTCGTTGATGGCATTATTCGCGCGGAAAGCCGAAGCTTCGCCCGTCTCATCAAATAGTCGAGTGACGATGGCAAATGCGTCGTGCAATTCACCTTCACCCAATTCTTCATCGAACCTTTCATTACTTAGTACGGCGATGGCAATCAAAAACGCCAGTCGCTCAGTGGTCAGGTTCAACGAGAAATCGTGCTGCTTAACCCAGCCAACCAACTCATCGATTGGTTGCTCTGCAGCATTGAGAGTCATCTCACTCATCGTTATTCCTGTTTATCGTTCTTCTTAGCCCACACGTGGATATAGCGGCCTAATGAGAGGTATGGCTCTTGTCGACAAAGTTGTTTTTCTAGCGCCAACACATCTTCAAACTCGTAATCGCCCATGTATTCCATATTACCTATGTAATCACTAAAGGAACGAATACCAGATTTACCACAAATACTAAAACCAGAATCTTCTATCCATTGATAGACCTCTTCGGGTTTTAGGCCTTTTTGTGGCTGTAGTTTAAATCTTTTCCGATGAGGCATGCCGTCTAAAATATGAGGAATGTTGCCACAAACCACATTTTTATAGACTAAGCCGTGGTGGTTATAGAACATAACCGATGCAATGCCCCCCGGTTTGACCTGCTCCAATACCGTTTCGAGTGCCGTTTTTGGATCAACGAGCCACTCCATCACAGCATGGAACATGACAAGATCCACCTGCGCGTCCATATGCTCACCAATGGATTGGACAGGTGAATGAATCAGGCGATACTGCTCAAGCAAACCGTTTTTTTCAATATCCTGTTTCGCTAGTTGCAGCATTTCCGAAGATAGATCACATAAAGCGACGTGATGTCCGAGCTTAGCAAGCTTTTGCGACAATTGTGCTAAGCCACCTCCGGCATCAAGTACTTGGAGGGCTTGATGGTCGGCGTCTAATTCACTTAGAATCTGTAGAAAATCTTCCCACACAATGATTTGGCGGATCTCCCCTTTATCGGAGCCGTAAATATTTTTTGCAAATTTGTGGGCGATATCGTCGAAATTGCGGTCTTCTGTCACTTCTGCTGAGTTATCATAACGGATTGTGCCGCTATTCTGGCACAAGGAAAGCAGGAATAAAGAGGGTTATCCTCATTTTTATTATCAATTGATGTTTTTTCGGACTATTTATGTATGTTTGAGCTGAAAAAAGTAATGTCAGCCTTGCTGATGCCATTACCAGCATTGCTACTGATAGGCTTGTTAGGTCTTGCTCTCATCAGTTTTACCACTAAACGTAAAACTGGCTGCTTTGTTGTTCTTTTCTCTTTTGTTGGCATCTTCCTTGTTGCCTTCCAACCCGTTTCAACCAAGCTTCTTATGCCTCTAGAACGCGAGTACAAAGCGTTCTTGCCGGTTTCTGGCACTGTGGACTACGTTATGGTTCTTGGTAATGGACACGTGGTAGATGATGAAATACCACCAACGTCTCAACTGAGCCGTACCGCTTTAATGCGTTTAACTGAGGGTATTCGTATTTTGCGTATGTACCCAGGTGCGAAGTTAATTCTTTCCGGTTACGCAGGTGGCTCTGAAATCAGCCATGCTCGTATGATGGCAAACGTAGCGCTTTCCCTAGGTGTCGCAAAATCCGATATTATTTTATTAGAGGATGCCAAAGATACTTGGGAAGAAGCACGCCAAGCTGCCGCATTTGTTAAGCAGAAAGACATTGTTTTAGTGACTTCAGCCAGTCACATGAAGCGTGCTCTTTATGAATTCAACGCAGCGGGCATTAAGCCAATCCCTGCCCCAACGAACTTCATGGCGATTGATGATATCGAACAACCTTGGCAAAAGTACGCGCCAAAAGCTCGCTACTTAGAGCAAACTGAGCTGTATTGGCATGAATACCTTGGCGGGTTATGGCAAAAACTGCGTGATAACGTAGGTCAAACACCGATGGTTGAAGTTGAAGATCCTGAAGTGGCGCAGCCATAGAAGGCTTACCAATCGCAGATGAAGTCCATCATCGCTAAATTGCAGACACAAAAAAGGAGAGCCTATGCTCTCCTTTTTCTTTGTCGCTATGAATTAGTCACCCGCGAACATGTAGCCTTCACCATGAACCGTCACAAAGATTTGTGGGTTCTTCGGATCAAACTCCATCTTAGCGCGCATGCGTCGAATCAATACATCAATAGTACGATCGTTTGGCGCATCCACTCGGTGGCTGATCATATTCAAAATACGTTCGCGGCTTAATACCTGATTTGGGTACGATGAGAGTGCGACCAAAAGCTCATATTCAGCTTTGGTTAGTTTCACGGGCTCACCATTACGGCTAAGAGCACGACGTTGAATATCAAACGTCCACTCACCGAAACGTACAATGTGTTCTTCATTAGTGTCGTTCGCGATTTTTTGTGAACCATTGCGAGCTGCAGAAATGCGCCACAACAGGTTCTTAACGCGAACCAATAATTCCCTTAATTCAAAAGGCTTTGTCACATAATCGTCTGCACCCATTTCTAGGCCAACGATTTTGTCAATGCTATCCGTGCGTCCTGTCACTAATATGATGCCGATATCTGATTGGCTGCGTAATTCACGCGTAAGCATAAGACCGTCTTCACCGGGCAGGTTAATATCCAGCATGATAAGGTCCACATCACCACCTTGAAGCACTTCGCGCATTTCTGCACCGCTTTCTGCTTCACTGACTTTGTAGCCTTCATTTTGGAAGTAGCCCGCAAGCTTACTACGAGTTACAACATCATCTTCTACGACTAATACGTGATAGCTCATTTACACCACTTTCTGTCTTTTTTATTTTCCAAGACGTATTCTATTCATAACTAGTAACATTTCTAGTCATAGATACATTAAAAAGCAAGATTTTGCGATTTTATTGATTCAAAGCAAGCTTATTTACAGCCATTCATAAACCGGCACATTTTCCCATAATGGATAACAATTATAGTTACTGCTATTCATCTTAATTGTTTACACTTAGGGGATAACCATTCAGGAGCAAAAAAATGCAAGAAGTGAAAGCTTTTAACGAGAAACGCGCAGAAATCTATTGGTGGTTTTCTAGCCTGTTCGCAAAAGAACTGACAGAGAAAGAACTAGAAAGCTACCACAGTGTTGAAATTCGAAGCTTTTTGGCTGGCCTTGGTGAAAATGAGTCATTAAAACCAGCTGTGGATACCCTTGTTGATGCACTTAACCGCCTACAGGATCGTGAAGACGCGCAACTTGAATTGGCTGCAGACTTTTGCGAGCTTTTCCTGAAAACAGAAAAGCACGGTGCACTGCCTTACGCATCTATGTACATCGGTGAATCTGGTCTTTTAAATGACAAGCCAGCAGAAGAGATGGAAAAACTGATGGCCGATTTTGGTGTTCAGGTTGATGAGAACCTGAAAGAGCCAGCGGATCACTTAGCGGTTGAACTAGACTTCTTAGGTAACATGATCATTCGTTCTAACGAATTAGAACAAGACAAACACATGGAAGAAGCGTTCGAGAAACAGAACGACTTAATCCAAAAGCATCTTATGTCTTGGTTGCCACAGTTTGCTGCGAAATGTAAGCAATTCGACGAATTTGGTTTCTATGTAAGCGTTGCGCAACTATTAATTGCATTTTGTAAACTGGACAGCACCTACCTTCTTGGTGAATAATTGCCGCCAATTTCAGGGAGCTCGCAAGCGGGCTCCCTATTTTATTCGTTAATTTTTAATCTAGCACATAGAAGCCCTTTCCATTTAGCAGTTAAAATGTGACCTCAATAGCGCAAAACACCTGCTGAAAATATTGCTAGTGTGCCCACATCAGTCTAAAATGTGAGCGCAAACGATTAAATACGACTTATATGTAAACCGCTGAAATATGGCGGTTTTTGTGTTTTATTAACAAGATTGCTGACCAATTCCTCACTTATATAAGTAAGGAACATGAGATTCAGCAACAAATGTTGCTACAAACCTTTTTATACCGATTTCGGAACAACCGCTGCCTAATTAATTGAACCTTAAACTTCAGATATGGTTCAATTCGCGCAACATACTAAGCGTAAGGTTGTATTCACTACGGTATTCAGTAGCTCGATACAGGACATCATTTATGGCCACTATAAAAGACGTTGCTCGCTTAGCCGGCGTTTCTACCACAACAGTTTCGCACGTAATCAACAAAACGCGTTTTGTTGCTGAAGCAACCCAAGAAAAAGTAATGAAAGCGGTTGATGAACTAAATTACGCGCCAAGTGCAGTTGCACGTAGCTTGAAGTGTAACTCAACTCGCACTATCGGTATGTTGGTAACGCAATCGACTAACCTTTTCTTCTCAGAAGTTATCGACGGCGTTGAGAGCTATTGTTACCGTCAAGGTTACACGCTGATCCTATGTAATACTGGCGGTATCTACGAAAAGCAACGTGACTACATTCGCATGCTAGCGGAGAAACGTGTAGATGGCATTTTAGTGATGTGTTCTGACTTAACGGAAGAGCTAAAAGAGATGCTTGACCGTCATTCAGATATCCCGAAAGTGGTGATGGACTGGGGTCCAGAGAGTTCGCAAGCTGACAAGATCATTGATAACTCTGAAGAAGGTGGCTACATCGCAACAAAATATCTGATCGACAATGGTCACACTGATATTGCTTGTTTGAGCGGTCACTTCGAAAAAGCCGCGTGCCAAGAACGCATTGCAGGTTACCGCCGCGCAATGGCAGAAGCAAACTTAGCAGTAAATGAAGATTGGGTACTTGAAGGTAACTTTGAGTGTGATACTGCCGTACTTGCTGCTGACAACATCACAGCAATGGACAAACGCCCGACTGCCGTTTTCTGTTTTAACGATACCATGGCGCTTGGTTTGATGAGTCGCTTGCAGCAAAACGGCATCAAAGTACCAGAAGATATCTCTGTCATTGGTTACGACAACATCGAGCTAGCAGAGTACTTCTCGCCACCGCTAACGACTATCCACCAGCCAAAACGTCGTGTTGGTAAGAATGCCTTTGAAATTTTGCTAGAACGCATCAAAGACAAAGAACATGAAAAACGCATTTTCGAAATGCAGCCAGAAATTGTTGTTCGCAACACAGTTAAGAAACTGAACTAAGCGGCACCGAAGTTTTATAAAGCGCTCGTAAGGGCGCTTTTTTATTGCCTAAAAATAACATTCCAAAAACATTTCAGAATATAAATACCTCCCCTAATTTAGATAAGTTGCTGTTTTAATTGGGCGTAGTCCATTTCCTACGTCAACCTTTTGTATGACAAGGGACCGTTCCCAAATATGAAACCAAACACATCAAAAAATCACTATTAACTGAACCAAGATCACACTTTCATGTTTGAAACGTGATGTTAATTCAATATACGAAGTATTCTCAAAGTGTCACGCACAGGGCAAACCATTCGAAAGGGTGGGACGCAAAGCCTCCGGCCTGAACCATCTTATTAGATGGAAGGTAGCGGGGTTACCGATGGCAAATATGCATTAAGTGAGTTTACCCTTTAATGACATTGTGTCTGCATGCATTTGCTAATCTCTCGGACCTGATTTTTGGTGGCGTAATATTAATTACACCGAGATAACACATCATGGATAAACCGATACTCAAAGACTCAATGAAGCTGTTTGAGGCACTTGGTACTATCAAGTCGCGCTCAATGTTTGGTGGCTTCGGGCTTTTCGCCGATGAAACGATGTTCGCACTAGTTGTAAACAATCAACTTCATATTCGAGCAGACCAACAAACTTCATCTGACTTCGAGACTCAAGGACTAAAACCGTACGTCTACAAGAAACGTGGTTTCCCAGTGGTCACGAAATACTATGCTATTTCTGATGATCTATGGGATTCAACGGATCGCTTGATTGATGTTGCAAAGCAATCTCTTGAGACTGCTAAGCAAGAAAAAAAACAGCAAGCGAGCACCAAGCCTAATCGATTGAAAGACCTTCCAAATCTACGCCTAGCAACTGAACGTATGTTGAAGAAAGCAGGCATCGACTCTGTCGAGCAATTAGAAGAAGAAGGTGCCTTAAGCGCATACAAAGCAATCCAAGATACGCATGCCTCTACGGTAAGCCTTGAGTTGTTGTGGGCGTTAGAAGGTGCAATCAACGGCACCCATTGGAGCGTCGTCCCTCAGTCTCGCCGAGAAGAACTGATGAGCGCATTGTCTTAACGCGCACTATCAGCATGACATTGAGTAAAAACCGCAGTTTTCATACTGCGGTTTTTTTTTGAAATTTTTTCTTCTCTTATTCTGTCTTATTATTTAAGAAGCCAAATGGAGTAATTACGATGAATAAGAAACTGATTTTAGGACTGATCCTGCTCGCAACCATCCTCTTTTTAGGAGTGAATTTTGGCCAGTATCTCACCTTAGAAAATGCCAAAGCACAACAAGCAGCACTAAATACGTTCATTGACCAAAACTTTGTGTTTGCTGCGGCGACCTACTTCTTGGCTTACATCGCAATCACCGCTTTCTCTATTCCAGGAGCCGCCGTTGTTACCCTGCTCGGCGCCGCCCTATTTGGTTTTTGGACCAGTTTATTATTGGTGTCTTTTGCTAGCACCATCGGCGCAACAATTGCTTTCTTAAGCAGCCGCTACTTATTACGTGAATGGGTACAAAGTAAATTTGGTAATAAGTTAAATGCCATTAACCAAGGTGTAGAAAAAGACGGAGCGTTTTATTTGTTTTCACTGCGTTTGATCCCAGTATTCCCATTTTTCTTGATTAACCTCTTAATGGGGTTAACACCAATGTCTATCAGCCGCTTCTATTTAACAAGCCAAATCGGCATGCTGCCTGGTACTGCCGTTTACTTAAATGCGGGCACTCAACTAGCCACTATCGACAGTCTTTCAGGAATTGTGTCACCAACCGTATTAGCATCATTTGCTCTGCTTGGTTTGTTCCCTATTATCGCTAAATGGGTTATGAATAAGGTCCGCCCTGCTCAAGTTCAAAATGGAAATGCCTAATGAAAATCTTCATCGCTAAAAACCCTGCGGAAGCTCATATCGTTTGTGAGCTCCTCAAAACCGAACAGATTCACTGTGAAGTAAGAGGCGAAGGTATGTTTGGGTTGAAGGGAGAGTTGCCCTTCAGCGATGATACAGACCCGTATGTTTGGCTTTTACATCCGGAACAGCAGTTGAAGGCGTCTGCGATTGTCGAAGACTATCGACAACAAACAGAGCTTACTTACCAAGACTGGCAATGTCCGCAATGTGCAGAGAAGAATGAGGGACAGTTTGGTGCTTGTTGGCAATGTGGATATCAAATAGGGGGGCTATGATGGCTCCCCTATCTTTTTAGATCGGTTCTCAAATCTATTAAGCCGCTAGACTTTGCTGCTTAATAAACTCAATAGAGTGTTGATTAAAATCTTCTGGACGTTCTACGTTGCACACGTGGCCACAATTTGGAATTTCACGTAATGAGCTTAGCTTATGCACTGCAACCATTTCTTTTACTGGCTTAATGAACATGTAGTCTCTATCCCCCATTAGGTACAGCGTCGGAATAGGCAACTCTTTATCTTTAAAATACTTCATTAACGGATTTACATCCGCCGCCAGTGTGAACCAACGCTTAAACTCTTTTTGGCATAACTTCTTTGCTTCACGAATAAACAAGTGACGAGATTCGCGTTGATTTTTTTGTGGCATAACGATGTAAGCAAAGAGCTTATACAGCCACATGTAAGGGAGGATGTGCTTTCCAAGATTACCGAGTTTAACTAAGATCTGAGAGCGAGTGTTTAAGCGCGTTACCGCCCCACCAAGCACCATAGAGCTCACACGCTCTGTTGCCATTTCGGCAAGGTTACGCACAATAATTGTACCCAAAGACATACCAACAAAGTGTGCGGATTGGATCTTCAAATGATCCAGAACCTTTAAAATGTCCTGTGTCACCTCAGTAAAGGTATAACGACTTGTCATCAGTTCTTTGATCAACTGGTTTGACTTGCCGTGTCCACGGAGATCGATTAAGACCAAATTAAAGTGCTCTTTATAGGCCTTTAATTGTTTAAACCATATTGAAGAACTGCCACCAGCACCATGCACGAAAACGACCCACTCATTGCTGGTAGGGTGTAAATAGGTTTTATGGAATAGAAGTGGCTGAGTCATTTATCAGTTTGAAAAGCATTCTGTATGAAAAAGTGTGGGTAAATCCTACCACACTCCATAAGAGCAAAGTAATAAAGGCACCTAATTCGGTGCCTTTCGTTACACTTTTTAAAGATTTTGCGTCAATTTAACGCAGCCCTATACAGTTGCAAATACTCTTCTGCAGCTTTTCGCCAACAAAAGTCTTTTTGCATAGCATGAAGTTGTACACGTCTCACTTCTGTCACATTTTGTGCGTAAAGAAGAAGTGCTCTCAACATTGTCAGTAATAGACCTTGCGGTGTTGGTTCATAGAAAACGAAGCCCGTTGCATCAGCTGGATCCACATCGTAGTCATTCACGCTGTCTTTCAAGCCACCTACCCCACGAACGATTGGCAAAGTGCCATAGGCCATGCTGTAGATTTGGTTCAAACCACACGGCTCGAATTCAGAAGGCATTAAGAAGAAATCCGAGCCTGCCTCAACCAAATGTGCTAGCTCGTTATCGTAAGCCTCTACAAAAACAAACTTACTCGCAAATTGTGCGGCTACGTCTCTTAACTGTGCAGCAAGAACAGGATCACCAGTGCCAACAACGACGAGTTGAACATTATGCTTAAGGAAATCAGCTAATGCAGGCAGCAGGTAATGCACACCTTTCTGTTGCGTTAGACGACACACCATACCGAACATGGCGTTGTCTGATTCTTCAATCCCCAGCCTTTGCTGTAGCGCTTTTTTACATGCATTTTTGCCACGGACCATGCTTTGACGGTTCGCTTTGTAATTTAACGGAAGATTAGAATCGGTTTCAGGGTTCCATGTTCCGTAATCGCAACCATTTAAAATCCCAACAAGATCACCTGCGCGTTGCTGGAATTCCCACGCCATACCATGGCTGCCAAGTTCTGTTTTAAGCTCTTCAGCGTAGGTGGGGCTTACCGCATTGATTTTATCCGCGTTCATCACCCCTGCTTTGAGCATCGTGATGTGCGTTGCACTTACCGCGGCATCAGGAACATTTCGACTGTGAAATTCAGGTAAACACTGGACGTCATCGTAGCTAAATACCCCTTTAAAGACTGCGTTGTGAATGGAAATTACACTGCGAGTCTTGGCAAAAAATGCTTCATTGCCATAACGATGTTTAAGCAAAAATGGGACTAAACCAGTATGCCAATCGTTGGCATGCACAATATCTGGTTGAAAACCAAGTTTTGGCAACATATCTAGACACGCTGCACTAAAAAACGCGAAGCGCTCACCGTTATCCGTGTAAGCTTGGTTATTTTCAGCGTACATTGACGGACGATTGAAATACGGAGGGCAATCAATCAAATAGACCGGATTATCACCAAGGTTTAGCTTCAACACTTTGTATGCCGTATACGGCCAGTGCGCTAACTCGGTATCTAATTCCAACTCGGCTTCCGCTAGTCGCTCGATAGCGGTGTAAGCTGGAATTGTAATTCGTACATCCTGCTGAAGGTTTTGAAGGGCTTCTGGCAGTGCCTTGGCTACATCAGCCAAGCCACCACTCTTTATCAGTCCTTCGACTTCAGACGCTACAAACAGTACAGACAAATTGTTAGTAGCCAACTCTTGCTCCTTTTGGAATCACAACAATGCCATCTTCTGACACGTGGTAGTGCTTTTTATCTTCTTGTAGATTTACACCAATTTGCGTACCAGGTGCAATGTCGGCATCCTTGTCTACAATCACGCGACGAAGTACACATCCTTCACCGACCTTAACATCACCAAGTAAAATACTTTGGCTGATGTCACACGCAGAAGCGATGTTGCTGCGGAAACCCAGTACCGATTTTTCAATTCTTGAGCCTCGCACGTAACTCCCGTTACATACTAAGCTGTCGATGATTTGAACTCGGCCATTAACTGAGTCGGTAAACGTTGCAGGCGGCAATGGTGGGTAGTAAGTGTGCAGTGGCCATTTGCGGTTGTAGAGAGAAAACGGGGCGTCTTTTTCCAACAAATCCATATGAGCTTGCCAGTACGCGTCAATAGTACCGACATCACGCCAGTAAACTTCTTCTTTTTCACCAGTAATACGGTTTGTGCTGAAGTCATAAACAAACACGTCGCCACGTGGGAACATCTTAGGAATGATGTCTTTACCAAAGTCGTGTGAAGACGCTTCATTATCCGCATCTTCAATCAGCTCAGAAAATAGCGCTTGGGCTTCAAATACGTAGTTGCCCATGGAAACGAGTGCATGTTCTGGATCGCCCGGGATTGATTTAGGTTGTGCTGGTTTCTCTTCAAAACCGATCATACGACCTTCGGCATCCACTTCAATAACACCAAATTGCGATGCTTCACACAAAGGCATACGTAATGCTGAAACGGTCAACGATGCCTCTTTTTCTTTGTGGAAGTTCAACATCTGTTTGATGTCCATTTTATAGATGTGATCAGAACCAAAAATACAAACTTGGTCAGGCTCAGCAAGCTCCATAAAACGTAGGTTTTGATAGATAGCATCCGCCGTACCTTCATACCAACGCTTACCCGTACGCATTTGTGCTGGGATTGGGTCGATGAATCGATCGGTAATACCGTTGATGTTCCAACCCTTCTTCATATGATGGAACAAAGATTGAGACTTAAATTGAGTGAGGACATAAATGCGCATCAGATCCGCATTCACGAAGTTGTTCAAAGCGAAATCAATAAGTCGGTAACTTCCGCCGAAAGGGACCGAAGGTTTACTGCGGGATTCCGTTAAAGGTCTCAGACGAGAGCCTTCACCGCCAGCAAGAATCATTCCCAAAACACCAGCCATTCGTTGTTCTCCATATATAGTTATAGCTTGGAATTAGTGTTCGTTTGAGGTGAGCAGGACTCGGGGAGTCAAGCGAACACGTTAGTACATCCATACCGATGGGCTTCTCTGAGCTCTCGCGGTATAAACAAAAAAAGCTATTGCACATCCTCTATGCAGGCACCTTATTTATTTTTTATTCTCAGCACCAAATAGCAGCATACAGTTGCATTATTTGTGTAATAAGTTATCGAACTGGAACTAAATTACAATTTTAAATACGCCATTCTGTGTGACATACAGATGTTACTTACTCAAGACGATATCTTGATCACACAACGGGACGCAAACGATTACATTGTGAAAACAATTTACAAACCGATTGACTACACAAGTGCAGTTTTGCGACAGGATACGATGAAACTATGACCGGAAGATGAAAATAAAAATGCAGGGAGTTGAAGTGAGTCGTATTGATATAACTTATAAAACAGCAGGAATTTACGAAAAAAATAAGGCAGCGAATTCGCTGCCTTATTTCATTTGAACCATTAATTATGCTTTGGCTTTTTTACGTTTGTCGGTGATTTCCCATTTACCGTCAATGTAAAGTGCAGTCCAGCCACTTGGTTTGCCATCGTCTTCCGTTCGCACATAGTTCTCTTTGCTCTTACGGCTAAATCGAACCACTGTCGGACGACCATCAGGGTCAGCAACTGGCGCAGTCGTTAGGTACTTGAACTTCTCAGGCAAACGCTCTTCAAAGCGTGCTAGTTCTGACACTAACGGTGCACGAGTCTCACGCGATTTAGGGAAGTTACTTGCTGCCATGAATAAGCCAGAAGCACCATCACGCAAAACAAAGTACGCATCCGAGTTTTCGCATGGCAGTTCAGGGAAATGAACTGGGTCTTCTTTCGGTGGCGCAACTTCGCCATTTTTCAGAATCTTACGAGTGTTCTTACACGTTTCACTCGTACAATCCATGTATTTACCGAAACGACCGTTCTTAAGCACCATGTCAGAGCCACACTTGTCACACTCGACAACTGGGCCATCGTAGCCTTTCACCTTAAACTCGCCGTGTTCAACGATGTAGCCTTCACAGTTCGGGTTATTACCACAAACATGCATCTTGCGCTTATCGTCGATTAGATACGCATCCATCGCTGTTTCACAGATAGGACAACGCTTTTTAGCACGCAGTGCCGCTGTTTCAACGTCCTCTTCAAGAACATTGATGATGCCGTCTTCATCACCCAAGTTGATCGTTGTCTTACAACGTTCTTTCGGTGGTAATGCATAACCAGAACAACCAAGGAATACACCCGTTGAAGCGGTACGAATACCCATTGGACGGCTACATGTCGGACACTCAATATCTGTCATCACAATGTGATTCAGCTTCATGCCACCTTCAGTTTCGTCTTGCTCTGCTTGTTCTAGGTCACCAGTAAAGTCAGTGAAAAAGTTATCAAGAACCGATTTCCACTTCACCTCACCTTCTGCGATTTGGTCAAGCTTTTGCTCCATACGTGCAGTGAAGTCATAGTTCATTAGATCGTTGAAGCTATCATCTAGGCGGTCTGTCACGATCTCACCCATCTTCTCTGCGTAGAAGCGGCGTTGTTCAACTTTTACGTAACCACGATCTTGAATCGTAGAAATGATTGACGCGTAGGTTGAAGGTCGGCCAATGCCACGTTTCTCTAACTCTTTAACGAGAGCTGCTTCAGTAAAGCGCGCAGGTGGCTTTGTGAAGTGTTGTTTCGGGTCAAGAGACTCAAGGTTCAGCTTATCACCCAATTGGACCGCAGGAAGAATCGTGTCTTCATTTTTGCCCATTGGACGCTGAACACGAGTCCAACCATCGAACTTCAGAATGCGGCCTTTCGCTTTTAGCGTGTATTCCGCTGCTTTTACGCTGATGGTCGTCGAATCGTATTCTGCTGGTGTCATTTGACAGGCAACGAATTGGTTCCAGATCAACGAGTACAGTTTATGCGCATCTGCATCAACACCTTGTAGGTCTTCTGCTTTCACCGCAACATCGGAAGGACGAATCGCTTCGTGCGCTTCTTGTGCACCTTCTTTGCTGCCATAAGTTAATGGTTTAGCTGGAAGGTATTTGTCACCAAATTCTGAACCGATAAATCCACGAACCGCATCCACCGCCTCTGAACTCAGGTTTGTCGAGTCGGTACGCATATAAGTGATGTAACCCGCTTCATACAAACGCTGAGCGAGCATCATGGTTTTCTTCACACCGTAGCCAAGACGTGTACTTGCCGCTTGCTGTAATGTCGACGTAATGTAAGGCGCAGACGGTTTGCTCTTCGTCGGGCGGTCTTCACGCTTACACACTTCGTAGCTTGCGTTTTCAAGTACAGACATTGCAGCTTTAGTTTCCGCCTCATTCACAGGCTTAAATGCAGTGCCTTCTTTTTGCGCCACGAGCAACTTAAATGCTGTCTTATCTTTTGTATGAGTGTTTGCGTGAATATCCCAGAACTCTTCTGGAATAAATGCGTTAATCTCGCGCTCACGTTCAACCAATAGCTTAACAGCCACTGACTGCACTCGGCCCGCAGACAAACCACGCGCCACTTTCTTCCATAGCAATGGAGAAACCATGAAACCGACTACGCGGTCCATGAAACGACGTGCTTGCTGCGCGTTCACGCCATCCATATTCAACTCACCAGGAGTCTGGAAAGCTTGTTGGATAGCATTCTTTGTAATCTCGTTAAAAACTACACGTTTGTATCGCTCTTCATCGCCACCGATGATCTCACGAAGGTGCCATGCGATAGCTTCCCCTTCGCGGTCCAAATCGGTTGCGAGATAGACGTGATCAGCATCTTTGGCTAGTTTTTGCAGTTCACTAACGACTTTTTCTTTACCCGGAAGGATTTGATAGTTCGCTTCCCAGTCATGATATGGGTTAATCCCCATTTTCTTGATCAGAGCTTTACGGTCTTTTTCTTTTTTGACACGCGCTTTTTCTTCCGGGCTCATTCCTTTCGTAGAAATTGCCGCGGCTTTTTTCTCACCAGTGCTTTGACCGGCCGTAGGCAGATCACGCACGTGACCAACACTAGACTTAACAATAAAGTCTTTACCAAGGTATTTGTTTATCGTCTTAGCCTTGGCTGGTGACTCCACTATAACGAGCGATTTACCCATAACTGACTCTAACGTCCTTCATAATAATGCGGGTGAAAACTCCAAAAAGAGCCTACCCGCATAATGTTCTATTTCATTGCTTCTTTTTTTACTATTGTGCGAGATGAAAAGAAGATCAACTGCTTTTTTGAAATTCAGATCCGATTGGTTGACAATTCATCGCCTTTATACTTTAACAAGGCAGGGTTCTGCAAAAGGTCTTGAGCGGCATATACTAAGCAGGCAAAGTTTCTGCCCGCTAGTCGAATTCAATAAATTTTGTCTCTCATCACAAAATATTTTTTCTTTCGCTATCAGAACGTAACCTTAGATCATGACAGCGAAATAAGCATCATTAGCATATGAGAATGCTTTGCGGTTTTTCTTCTATATTAATGTGTGCTTTGTAGCAAACACGTAATCACAAATTTACCTCTGCAAAGCCACGGCAATTGTAGGTATACTGCGGCCAATTAAGTTTCATTGAATGACGAGAACGCTATGTCTGATAGAAAACACATTGAAAGATTCGACCTCCTGTTGATCGCAAACCAAATCATCCAAGAGCACGAGGATTTTATCGAAGGAATGCGTGCCACAAGCGTAGAAGAAAAAGAGGATGTTTTGGTGTTTAAAGGTGAGTATTTCCTAGACGATAAAGGCCTACCGACGCCCAAAACCACTGCGGTATTCAATATGTTTAAATACCTAGCGCATCATCTTTCAAAAGAGTTCACACTAAGTAAATAAGCTTTTGAAATTTCATCAAAAAAGCCAGAGTATCCACTCTGGCTTTTTCTTTCAATAAGTGAGTTAACAACTCAGTGCTTTCAACTTATCAAAGTAGTCAGGGAATGTCTTTGACGTACACTTAGGATCGTTAATCGTCACAGGTGTATCGCTTAGCGCCACCAGAGAAAAACACATCGCCATACGGTGATCATCGTAGGTGTCAATCGCCGCATGCGTAAGCTGTGGTACAGGCTTAACGATGATGTAATCCTCACCCTCTTCCACTTCTGCACCGACTTTACGAAGTTCAGTTGCCATTGCAGATAGACGGTCAGTTTCTTTTACGCGCCAGTTGTACACGTTACGAATCGCGGTTGTACCTTCAGCGAATAATGCAGTCGTTGCGATTGTCATTGCTGCATCTGGGATATGATTGTAGTCCATATCGATGCCTTTCAATTGACCAACACGAGAAATGACGTAGTCTTCACCCCACTCGATTTCAGCACCCATTTTCTCCAGTGCGTCAGCGAATTGGATATCGCCTTGAATGCTGTTTTTACCAATGCCAGTGACTTTGACCTCACCACCTTTTATCGCTGCTGCAGCCAAGAAATAAGAAGCCGATGATGCATCACCTTCTACCAAAAAGTCACCCGGCGCAATGTATTGCTGACCAGCAGGAATAACAAACTCTTGGTAGTCGTTATTGATCACTTCTACACCAAACTGCTTCATGATATGCAGCGTGATATCGATGTAAGGCTTTGAAACCAATTCGCCTTCAATATTGATGCGAATTTCGCTCTCAGCCAAAGGCGCTGACATTAAAAATGCTGTTAAAAATTGGCTAGAAATCGAACCATCAATCGATACAGAACCAGATTTGAGACCAGTGCCGACGATTTTCAGTGGTGGGTAGTTTTCGTTTTCTAGGTAAGTAATGTCTGCACCAGCCGTTTGAAGGGCTGTCACTAGGTGACCGATCGGACGCTCTTTCATACGAGGTTCACCAGTCAGAACATACTCACCATGTCCAAGACACAATGCTGCGGCAAGCGGGCGCATCGCTGTCCCCGCGTTACCAAGAAATAGCTCTACTGGTTCAGAAACTGAAAATGGACGACCAAGACCTTCTACAACACATTCTGTTTTGTCTTCAGACAGTTGGTACTGCACACCAAGCTTAGTCAGTGCATTCAACATATGGCGAATGTCATCGCTATCTAGAAGGTTGGTCAAACGAGTCGTGCCTTTTGCAAGGGCAGCGAGAAGCAGAGCTCGGTTAGAAACGCTTTTCGATCCAGGAAGATTCACTTCCCCTTGAATTTTGTTGATAGGTTGTAACGTTAGGCTTTCCATTGAAAGTAGATAATCCTTTGTGCCCTCTTTCGATTTTATTAGAGAGCTAAACAATTCTTCGTGAATTCAGACTAACGAAAAAACCAACACAAAACCAGAGTAAATCCATGCTAATTTTTGAATAATTAGTCAGCTCAAAAATTAGTATGCTAACGTCAGCTTAATAAGCGATATCGACCCTTACACCGTCGTCAAAATATAGGATTCGCACATCGTCACCACGGTTAAACAACATACTATTGTCCACGTCTTGAATCACATTAATTAGCTTGTTGCCGTCTACCTTGACCAGTAATTCAACCAATTTATATTCAACCGTATATTCGTAGTTATTACGGTTTTTGACCACGGCCGCACCTGCCAACGCGCCAACTGCGGTTGCGACTTCTTTACCTGTACCACCACCAAACTGGTTACCAACTAAGCCACCAATGGTCGCACCGAGTAGTGTTTCCCAACCGTTGCTTTGCGACTGTTTAACTTCTTGTTGAGTAATGTATCGCACAGAATCAACCTTGCCATACACCACTTGATTCACTGGTTTTGCGACATTTCTTTCATAAGCTGCATTGGCGAAAAATGGTAAAAACAGTATGATCCATGCCCATCGTTTTGCGCTAAGTATTGCTCTGCTCATATTTCATTCCTATAGGCTTTGATGTTGGTAAACTCTTCTTTATGGCTATTTATTTAACTGAACTTGATGACTCTTTTGCCTTCCCTTCTCCCTATGAGGCCCTACACGACCCAAATGGCTTGTTAGCATTTGGGGGCGATCTCAATCCTCAAAGGATCCTAACGGGTTACCATCAAGGAATCTTCCCTTGGTATGGGCCTGGAGAACCAATCTTATGGTGGAGTCCATCTCCGAGAGCGGTTTTTGACACAGCAACTTTCACTCCATCAAAGAGCCTTAAAAAGTTTCAGCGTAAACAACAGTATAAAGTAACGCTAAACAATGCAACCGAGCACGTAATTGAATTGTGCGCTTCTACCCGTCCAGCGGAAGAAACATGGCTCAATCCGGAGATGCAAGCTTCCTATATTGCGCTTGCCAAGCAAGGACACTGCCACTCAGTAGAAGTATGGCACGATGATCAATTGGTCGGGGGGTTGTATGGTATCAGCGTCGGCCAACTTTTCTGTGGTGAGTCGATGTTCAGTCTCAAAGACAACGCTTCTAAAGTTGCATTGTGGTATTTATGCGAACATTTGGCGTCAAACCAAGGCCAATTAATCGATTGTCAGGTGATGAACCCTCACCTGCGATCCCTTGGAGCCTTTGAACTTGAGCGTGACGATTTCGTACAAAAACTACTATCTTTAAGGGATAAGAAAATTAATTTGGAAACGTTCGAACCACAAACTTTGCAAGGCGCTGAATCATGAGCACGGATCTTCAACAAATTCGTATCGGGTTGACCAACAATCACCCATGCAGCTACCTACCGGAGCGCCAAGAGCGCGTTGCAGTGGCGCTAGATCCTAGTTTACACAGCGACCAGAACTACCAAATACTCATGGCCAATGGGTTTCGTCGCAGTGGCGACACGATTTACAAACCTCACTGTGAGCAGTGTAATGCTTGTCAGCCGATAAGGATTGCTGTGCCCGATTTCATCCGTTCTAAAAGCCAAAAGCGTTTATTGAACAAAGCGAAGACCATTCAATGGGAAATGAAATCTGAGCTCGATGATGCATGGTTCGATTTATACAGTCGATATATTTGTAAACGCCACAAAGATGGCACTATGTATCCACCGAAAGAAGATGAGTTCGCAAGATTTGCGCAAACGACTTGGTTGAAGACGGGTTTTCTCCATTTATACACGGATTCTGGGCAATTAATCGCCGTCGCAGTTACCGATATAATGGAGAATTGTTCAAGCGCCTTTTACACCTTCTATGACCCTGATTTTTCCTTATCTCTCGGTACGTTAGCTGTGTTGTATCAGATTGAGTTTTGCCAGCAACAGAACAAACATTGGCTTTATTTGGGCTATCAAATCGATGAATGTCCGGCAATGAACTACAAAACTCGCTTTCAACGACACCAAAGGCTAGTAAATCAGCGTTGGCAAGGGTAGAATACGCCCCAACTTTACATAATTACTGTTTAGCGGCAAAATAAGCGCGCTAATACCGCCTAATTTCTAAAGAGGATTAAATGGCTAAAGAAGACGTAATTGAGATGCAAGGCACTGTGCTTGACACTCTACCAAACACTATGTTCCGCGTTGAACTTGAAAACGGTCACGTTGTGACTGCACATATCTCTGGCAAGATGCGTAAGAACTACATCCGTATCCTTACTGGTGATAAAGTAACTGTAGAGATGACTCCATACGACCTATCTAAAGGCCGCATCGTCTTCCGTGCTCGTTAATCTCTGATTTTCGAATACAATAAAAAACGGAGCTCAAGGCTCCGTTTTTTATTGTCTGTTTTTTTGCTCTCAATACCAAGCTTATTTTTGGGAGTTTCAATACACTCCACAGGCTTGCTCCATTCTTGCAGACACAAAAAAGCGCACACCTAGGCGCACGCTTTTAAAATAGATTTCAACAGAGAATTAGTGAAGTGCTGCTTCTTTCTCGCTTAGGCATTCAAACTTAAGTTCGTCTTTCACAAGCGTTACTCTCACTGTTCCGCCATCTACAAGTGAACCAAACAACAGTTCATTTGCCAGAGGTTTCTTAAGCTGCTCTTGGATAACACGCCCCATAGGACGAGCTCCCATCGCTTTGTCATAGCCTCTATCCGCCAACCAATGGCGAGCGTCTTGAGACACTTCCATTGATACGCCGCGAGCATCCAATTGTACTTGAAGCTCAACAATGAACTTATCAACAACTTGATGAATGACTGTTTCGTCCAGGCTATTGAACCAAATGATATTATCTAGACGGTTACGGAATTCAGGTGTGAACACCTTCTTAATTTCCGCCATCGCGTCATGACTGTGGTCCTGTTGGATCAGACCGATCGATTTCTTCTCAGTTTCAGCTACACCAGCATTGGTTGTCATAACAAGGATCACGTTACGGAAATCCGCTTTGCGACCGTTATTATCTGTTAGCGTACCGTTATCCATGACTTGCAGCAGCAAATTAAAGATATCTGGGTGTGCTTTTTCGATTTCATCAAGCAGAACCACTGAGTGCGGGTGTTTTAGCACCGCATCAGTCAGCAAGCCACCTTGATCGTAACCAACATAACCTGGGGGTGCACCAATCAGACGACTCACAGAATGACGTTCACCATACTCAGACATATCAAAACGAAGAAGCTCAATGCCTAATAGTTTAGAAAGCTGAACCGTCACTTCTGTTTTACCTACCCCAGTTGGACCGGCAAACAAGAATGAACCAACAGGCTTGTTATCAACGCCTAAACCAGCACGAGATAGCTTGATCGCCTCTGACAGTGCGTCAATCGCATTGTCTTGGCCAAAGACCAGCATCTTCATCTTGTCATCAAGGTTCTTCAGAATGTCTTTGTCAGACGACGACACAGATTTCTCTGGAATACGCGCCATCTTCGCAACCATGGATTCGATGTCTGCAACGCCAACCGTCTTCTTACGACGACTCGCCGGCGCTAAACGGCTGCGTGCACCAGCTTCATCAATCACGTCGATCGCTTTATCTGGCAAATGACGTTCATTGATGTATTTTGCCGATAACTCAACCGCTGCACGTAGCGCTTTGTTGGTGTAACGGACTTCATGGTGCGCTTCGTATTTTGGTTTCAAACCAATTAGGATCTTCGTCGTATCGTCCAGCGATGGCTCTACGACATCTATCTTTTGGAAACGGCGAGACAACGCGCGCTCTTTTTCAAAGATGTTGCTGTACTCTTGGTAAGTTGTCGAACCGATACAACGCAGTTTACCGCTACTCAGCAGAGGTTTGATTAGGTTCGCTGCATCAACTTGACCACCAGAAGCTGCACCTGCACCAATGATGGTGTGAATTTCATCAATAAACAGAATCGCGTCTTCTTCTTTCTCAAGCTGCTTCAAGACTGACTTAAAGCGTTTCTCGAAATCACCACGATATTTTGTACCAGCAAGCAAAGAGCCGATATCTAGAGAATAGATAACACTGTTTTGAATCACTTCTGGTACTTGGCCTTCAACAATTCTCCAAGCTAGACCCTCAGCGATTGCTGTTTTACCAACGCCTGCTTCACCAACTAGCAACGGGTTGTTTTTACGTCGGCGACAAAGAACTTGAATAGTACGTTCTAGCTCTTTATCTCGCCCGATGAGTGGATCGATATTACCAGCTTTCGCGACTTGGTTTAGGTTAGTCGCAAAGCTTTCCAATCGTTCTTCTGGATTCGTTTCTTCTGGCGCTTCTGAGCCAAAGGAGTCAGACGAAGATGGGTCTTCATTAGAACCCGAAGCTTTTGTGATGCCGTGGGAAATGAAGTTAACGATGTCTAAACGAGAGATGTCGTTCTTCTTCAATAGATAAGCAGCGTGAGATTCTTGCTCACTAAAGATAGCAACAAGTACATTTGCACCGGTTACTTCACTACGACCAGACGACTGTACATGGAAAACGGCGCGCTGAAGTACACGCTGAAAGCTCAATGTCGGCTGGGTTTCGCGCGTCTCGTCACTTTCTGGGATGAGTGGCGTTGTTTGGTCGATAAAAATATCGAGTTCATTGCGCAAAGCATCAAGATCCGCTTTGCAGGCTAGTAGGGCTTCCTTAGCTGCATCATTCTCCAATAATGCAAGTAGGAGGTGTTCGACAGTCATAAACTCGTGGCGTTTATCACGTGCACGAGCGAATGCACCGTTAAGGCTTGATTCTAGTTCTTTATTTAGCATAAGTACCTCCCGAAAGAACAACTTTGGTTGCTCGAGCAAGTCTTCTTATTACGCTTGCTCCATAGTACATAGTAGCGGATGCTCATTTTCCCTTGAGTACATCGTCACTTGCGCTACTTTTGTCTCAGCAATCTCTGCGCTATATGTGCCACAGATTGCCTTTCCTTCATAGTGGATCTTGAGCATGATTTGCGTTGCTTTATCAATATCATGCGAGAAGAATCGCTCAAGTACCTCTATGACGAAATCCATAGGTGTGTAGTCATCATTGTTTAGAACTACGTTGTACAGCTTAGGTGGCTGAACTTTCGTACTTTCTCGCTCCAGAAGATCAGAGTCTGGAGTCACCCATTCAAAATTTTTACTCATGGCAATTCAAAGATATCGTATCAAAGGGTTGATGTTTTTAACCTATAAAAACAATCTACCATAAGCATGCCATGCGGTGTAGTGAGATGTGGCACCTAATTGGACTTTGATAGATAAAATTTATGTCCTTACATAGAGACTAATGCACCTCTGGCAGGGGCGCAAATAAAAGATTTTTATCCCAACACATGCTTATTTTTGCGGTTGTGTTTACCAAATTTCGACTCACTTCACTTATATTAATTAGTGCTCCGATAAGAAAGAAGATCACATTTAATGGTTGATAATCGGTTATTTATCACGAAAACGTCATTTTTTATTCATTCAGTAGAATCTTCTAATGTAATCAACTTGGTTAGTATGCCTCCCCCCTATATCAACACCTTGCAGTCCTTTTAACTAAAAGCTTACGCATGCGGCAGAAACACTTTGCAAAATTGTTAATCTCAAAAGTGATTTGTTTTCAATAATGTTTCCGATTGTTGCCTTTGACTATTGACTGTCAGAATTCATTGACTACAGTGGAAAGTGTTGATGCATAAATCCTCATTTTGAATTTGTTGGATTTCTAACAATTTGATGAATATGGAAGTGCCCAACTCGACGTGTGTTAGTGAACGCTAGCAATGAGACCAAGCTAAAGGTATGGCTTGGTGTTGTAACAACATCAGTAAAAAATGCATGAGGGATGTAAAAGCATGGCTACAGGTACAGTAAAGTGGTTTAACAATGCCAAAGGATTTGGGTTTATCTGTTCAGATGAAGAGGAAGGAGACATCTTTGCCCACTACTCAACTATCCAAATGGACGGTTATCGTACACTGAAAGCAGGCCAACAAGTCTCATACGAGATTGAAAAAGGTCCAAAGGGCTCACACGCTAGCAGCGTTGTTCCAATAGAAGCCCAAGCCAAATAACTAGAGCGCTGTCGGAAAGACAAAACCATTTGCTCTCATAACACTGGCTTTACCTTCTAGTGTTATGAAGAGAAAAATAAACCCGCCTATGAGCGGGTTTATTACGTTTGTAAAAGCACTAAACTAAGTAACATACAAACGCGCTACCGAAATAGCGCGAAATCAATGCTTACTTGTTAATGATGCCGTTCAACGTCGTACTTGGACGCATTAGTGTTGATGCAAGAGCATCATCTAGCGCGTAGTAACCACCGAGTTCACCTTTTACACCTTGTGCGTTGTTCAACTCAGCAACAATCGCTTCTTCTTGTTCTGCAAGGGCTTTAGCAACTGGTGCGAATTCAGCAGCCAGTTCTGCATCTGCACTTTGTTCCGCCAAAGCTTTCGCCCAATACGTCGCAAGGTAGTAGTGGCTACCGCGGTTATCCAACTCACCCACTTTACGTGACGGTGATTTATTCTCGTCTAGGAATTCACCTGTCGCTTTGTCCAATGCCTCAGCCAGAACCTGAGCTTTCGCATTACCAGCAACTGTACTTAGGTGCTCCAATGATGCAGCTAGAGCAAGGAACTCACCCAGAGAATCCCAACGCAAGTGGTTTTCTTTCTCAACTTGTTGGACGTGTTTTGGCGCAGAGCCACCAGCACCAGTTTCAAATAAACCACCGCCGTTCATTAGTGGAACAATTGACAGCATTTTCGCAGAAGTACCCAGTTCCAAAATCGGGAATAGATCCGTTAGGTAGTCACGAAGTACGTTACCTGTTACAGAAATGGTGTCTAGCCCCTCTTTAATGCGCTCTAGAGAGAATTGACATGCATCGATTGGCGCTAGAACCTTGATCTCTAAACCTGAAGTGTCGTGCTCAGGAAGGTATGCATTCACTTTCTTGATCAGTTCAGCATCGTGTGCACGCGCTTCGTCTAACCAAAACACCGCTGGTACACCTGTTGCACGTGCGCGAGTGACGGCAAGTTTCACCCAATCTTGGATTGGCGCGTCTTTCACCTGACACATACGGAAGATGTCACCTGCTTCGACAGTTTGCTCAAGAAGAACCGCACCAGAAGTGTCGACAACACGTACAGTACCAGCAGCGTCTAGGATAAATGTCTTATCATGTGAGCCGTATTCTTCTGCTTTCTGAGCCATTAGACCCACGTTTGGCACGCTGCCCATTGTAGTTGGGTCAAATGCACCGTGTTCTTTACAGAAATCGATAACCGCTTGGTAGATACCCGCATAGCTACGATCTGGGATCATCGCTTTCGTGTCTTTTTGCTTACCATCTGGTCCCCACATCTGGCCAGAAGCACGAAGCATTGCTGGCATAGATGCATCAACGATAATGTCACTCGGTACGTGGAGATTAGTAATACCACGATCAGAGTCAACCATCGCAAGCGCTGGTTGACTCTCGTATACCGCTAAAATAGCTGCTTCAATTTCCGCTTTTTGTTCAGCAGGTAGAGATTCAATCTTAGTATAAACATCACCAAGACCGTTGTTTACATCTACACCAAGTTCTTCAAATAGCTTGCCGTATTTTGCGAAAACGTCTTTGTAGTACACTTTAACTGCGTGGCCAAAGATAACTGGGTCCGATACCTTCATCATGGTTGCTTTCATGTGAAGAGACAGAAGGACGTCTTGCTGTTTTGCTTCTGCAATTTCTTTCTCGAAGAACTCAACAAGCGCTTTCTTGTTCATGACTGAACAATCGATCACTTCTTTGTCTTGCAGAGGGAATGCTGATTTAAGTTCTTTTGCCGAACCGTCAGCAGCGACGAATTCAATTTTAACGTCAGTAGCACCAGTAATGGTCGTCGATTTTTCGCTACCGAAGAAGTCATCTCCTGTCATGCTTGATACATGAGATTGAGACTCAGCTGACCATGCACCCATTGAGTGTGGGTTTTTCTTCGCGTAATTCTTAACTGATAATGGAGCACGACGGTCAGAGTTACCTTCACGAAGCACCGGGTTTACCGCACTACCTTTGATTTTGTCGTAAGTCGCTTTAATTGCTTCTTCTTCGTAAGTGGTCGGTTCTTCAGGGTAGTTTGGAAGCTCATACCCTTTCGCTTGCAACTCTTTGATTGCGGCTTTTAGTTGAGGAATTGAAGCCGAAATGTTTGGAAGCTTAATGATGTTCGCTTCCGGTGTTTTCGCTAACTCGCCAAGTTCTGCTAGAGCATCACCAATACGTTGTTCTTCTTTTAAATGCTCTGGGAAGTTAGCGATAATGCGTCCCGCTAGCGAAATATCACGAGTGTCTACGTTGATGCCAGACGATGCGGTAAACGATTGAATGATTGGTAGTAATGAATAGGTTGCTAACGCCGGGGCTTCATCAGTGATTGTATAGATAATTGTAGGTTTTTCTGTAGGCATGAAATTTCCCTATTTTTTACTCAACTTAGCTGAACTTCTCAGCAACTGAGTTCGTTGAATTGACGCATTGCTTAACGTTAGTAGTGCATTCCTCCTCACCAACGCGACATGCGGTTTGCACTCTTTCTTATAGTTTGAAGCTCTATGGCTCTATATCCATGAGTGCACTTGGTGCCAAGCTTACTTTGGTGTCCATTTCCGTTAGAAATGTCTCACTAAAGCAACTTAGCTATATCATTAAACAAATAACACGAAATAGTCTATTATTCTCTGCGCTTTTGTTAGTTTTAGGCGCGCAAATGATAGCCGATAACAAGAAAACATAAAACTTTCAAACACAGTTCATTTACATTTTTGCAAGGTAGTTAACATGTCATCTCGCTCGGGTCATGAAAAAGGTCGCGGTACTCACCAATCAAAAACAAGTCATTTTAAACGCTCTGGAAAAGCAAACCACTCAAATGGACAAGCGAAAAATCGAAAAAGTCGCCCTGCCCGCGCTTCAAAAACATCTAAGCCACGCATTGCCCTAGAAGATCGCAAAGTGATCATTTTTAATAAGCCGTATGACACGTTGAGCCAGTTCACTGATGGAGATGGTCGCAAAACGCTAGCCGACTTTATTCCAGTGAAAGATGTGTATGCCGCAGGCCGCTTAGATCGAGACAGCGAAGGATTGATGGTCTTAACAAACGATGGCATTTTGCAAGCGAAGTTGACGCAGCCCCAATCAAAATCACCAAAAACTTACTGGGTACAAGTGGATGGAGCCCCTAAAGAAGAAGACTTGGAGATGCTACGTAAAGGCGTAGAGCTAAAAGATGGCGTAACCTTACCAGCAAAAGTAGAAGTGATGCCTGAACCAGAGATCTGGGATAGGACTCCACCTGTCCGATTCCGAGCAAACATTCCAACCACGTGGTTAGCGATTACTATCATAGAAGGAAGAAACCGTCAGGTAAGACGTATGACTGCACATATCGGTTTTCCGACACTGCGACTCGTACGCTACTCGATGGGAGGGATTGAGTTACACAACCTCAAACCTGGCGAGTGGAAAGAAATAACGCTCTAACAATAAACATCAAAAAACATAAAAGCAGACTTTTGTCTGCTTTTTTAGTTTTTATCGTCACCAATAACGATTATTGTTGAGCAACCCACTTTTTAAAGGTTTCTTTTTCTTGTGGAGTGGCCTTTTGGTACATCGTCTTAAGTAGATCAACCATTTGGCTGTCTTGTGCAGTCGCAGATTTCGTGTCGACTACCGCAACCGCTTTAGGCTCTACGCCTGTAACAGCTTGGCTGTGTTGGTTTACTGTCACATATGTCACAGCAACCCCAGCGACACCGCCTGCAATATTATAGTTGCGAGCTTCCTGAGCATAGTTACGACCAATTTGAACGCCATCGGACTCAAGAACGTCTTCAACAAGGTCGATTGGCTGGCCTTTAGAGTCTAGTAGTTGCCACTCTAAAGGAGAGATGTTGGTTTGTGCTTGGCGATAGGTTTTGAACTTTGGTAGTTCAAATTTCAGTTCTTCGTCTTTTACATCAAACTTGGCAATAATGGCGTCGCCATAAACCCCTTTGATATCATCACCAATCTCAAATTCTGGTTGATACTTGAAGACAATTTGGTTGGTACCGTCAGGAATCTCTATTGTTTTCTCATCCGAAAACAAACCACCCTCCAACTTTGGCTTCTCCATATTTACCGCAAGTAATTTTACGTCTTCAGGAACCACCAAGGTCGTTGCAGCATATAAGTTTGTACTGGCTAGAACAGAAAGTGTGATTGCCACTTTTAATGATAACTGCATAGAAATTAAATCCTTATCTCCAATAGTAAAAGACCCAGCATAAAGCTGGGTCTTACAATATCAAACTGGGTTTTGATTACCAGTAGAAACGTGCACCAACACCGAAGTCAGTTTTGCTGTCTGTCTTCACGTTGTCAGTTGAAGTTTCTTCAAATACGTATGCGCCTTCAACGAATACGCGAGCCCATTTAGAGAACTTGTACTCAACACCAGCGTAGAAACGTGAATCATCACCGTCTACAGTACCAGCTTGGTCAGAAGAAGACATTACTAGCTCGTAACCAGAGTAAAGAGTTGTCTTAGGAGCTACTGCAAACATACCTGCTAGAGAGATACCATGAGAATCAACAGTCTCGTCTGAGATCTTGTTCTCGTCTTCGTTGTAGTAGTATGTTGCACCAAGAGTGTGCTCACCTAGAGCGTACTCACCAGTTACTTCAAAAGATAGGTTTTCTGAATCGTGAGCAACCTTGTTTACCGCAATCTTGTTTACAGAAGAAAGGATACCAGCGTGCATAGATAGGTCACCGAAAGACTTACCTACGAATACTTCACGAACTTCTTCGTTCTTGTCTTTCTCGCCTAGAGCGTAACCCGCTTTTAGCCAGAATGCGTCGTTTTCGAATGCGTATTTAATTTGAGAGTCGTTGTTCCACTCGTGTCCGTAAAGTAGAGCAGAGCCACCGAAGAAGTAAGAGTAATCCGCACCGTAAACGTCATCTGCGAAAGTACCTTCTTTACCGAAGCGGATAGTACCCATTTCGCCCATGTCGAAACCGAAGATGTGGCGACGAACGAATACAGTGTCGTCAGTACGCTCACTTGAATCAGCACCAGCGCCGTAGTTATCACCTAGAGCTACACCGATTTCAACTTCACCTAGAACTTTTAGGCTATCGTTTACAACGTAAACACCGTTTACACCCATACGTGAAGAGCTAGTGTTTAGCTCTGCAGTGTGGTCTGTGCTGTCTAGGAATAGAAGAGTTGGACGTAGCTGACCGTAGAAATCTACAGAACCTTCGTCAGATTTGAATACTTCAGCCGCATTCACAGTAGTTGCTGTAGCAGCAACCGCTAGTGCTAAAAGAGTCTTTTTCATATTTAATCCACTGCCTTTTCTTAGTTCGGGATATCCTTGTCCGATTCCCTTTTTTTATATTTTTGAGGTAGCTTGTTATCGAAACGTAACAATGCTTTACCTACAAAATCTGGGCACTAGAGTGCAAAAGATTATTCTGACTGTCAAATTTTCTAAATAGTTTTATCAAAAAACAAAAATAACCTTTAAATACAAAGTCTTGCGCATTTACATTTAAAATATTCGATGAAGTTCTAAACAATGAACTTGATTTTTCTTAATTTAGTAATTCATTAATAACAAATAGAAAACACCTTTCAATTGCCATGCAACAATAAACTTTAGAATAAAACACTACAAAGGTATCATTTTTGAAGTTTTATATTTTTCGACTAATGAAATTATTTTCATTTAGTTTAGGTTCAATATTTTTTTGTGAACAAGATCGATATTTATCATAAAAGCATTCCGTTTTGTGAACTACAGTACAACTAGTGATGTGTGCTACTATGCGCCTCCAACGCATTTGAGGCCCGTATGCTAACCAGTAACATTCAAAAATCGATTCGCACCAGTTACCAAAACTTACAAGCGCAGCTTGATAATTTTGTTCCACGAAGAGCACAAAACTACTTAGTTGCAGAAATTGCGAAAACACTATGCGGGCAATACCACAAGTCAAATCGCATGTTGATTGCAGAAGCTGGTACTGGCATCGGTAAATCACTCTCTTATCTGATGGCAGCGATTCCTGTGGCGGTTTATAACAATCGTAAAGTAGTGATCTCAACAGCCACCGTCGCTCTACAAGAACAGTTGGTGAATAAAGACCTGCCTCTTTTTCGTCGTATCACCGATCGAGAGTTTTCTTTTATTCTTGCAAAAGGCCGACAGCGTTATTGTTGTGCTGAAAAACTCGCGACGGCAAGTGGTGTCGATGGCGGCCAGTTAGCGATGTTTGAAACTAAACCGAAGAAGAAAGATATTGAGCTACTGGAAACCATGTATCGCTCCCTCGCTCAAGGGAAGTGGGATGGCGACCGAGACTCTTGGCCGAAACCAATAGATGATCAGTTATGGCAACTTATTGTCAGTGATAAGCACAGCTGTAACAACAGCTTACCAGCACACCGAGGCTGCCCTTTTCAAAAAGCTCGAGCAGAGTTGGATAAAAATGACGTCATTATCGCCAATCATTCACTCGTAATGGCCGATGCAGATTTGGGTGGTGGAGTGATCCTCCCTGAGCCAGAAAACACAATTTACGTGTTTGACGAAGCTCATCATCTACCTCATGTCGCTCGCGATCACGCTTCTGCGTCAGCCAGTTTAAAAGGTGCAGCTGCTTGGTTAGAAAAGCTCAACCAGTCAATCACCAAATTTTCTTCGTTAACAGATGAAAAACGTGTTGGTCGATTCCGTAATGATCTACAAGAATCCGTACAGGAACTGATTCCTGCGTTGACCCAACTGACTAAACAGTTTGATCCAGCCCAGTTTGAGGAAGGGATATACCGTTTTGAACATGGTGAGCTACCGACTTGGTTGGAAAATCAATCAAAAGATTTAAAACAACTAAGCAAAAAGGCAAACCAAAGCGTCGCAAAGATCGCCGATCTAATAGCTGAGCGCGTTAAAGATGGCGAACTTTCATCAAGATTGGCGGAACCAGCTTTGGCTGAGTTAGGGTTTTACATCCAACGTTTGGAAAACCTAGCTCAAGTCTGGCGTTTAATGGCCGAGCCAAGCCGAGACAAAGGTGCACCTCTTGCGCGCTGGTTAGAAAAACACCCAGATCGTGAAGGCGATTTTATTGTCAGCGTTTCCCCGTTGGAAATTGGATGGCAATTAGACCAACAAATCTGGAGTCGTTGCATCGGCGCCGTATTGGTTTCTGCCACTATGCGAGCACTAAACTCATTTAATTACTTTTGCCATCAAGTGGGCGTTGACGCCAAACCGGACTCAGGAACACAGTTTTTGGCACTAGCGTCTCCTTTCGATTATCAAAATCAAGCCGAACTGCTGATACCAGCAATGAAGTATGAACCGCAGGCACCGCAGTTTACTGAATATCTTATTGAAATTTTGCCTAAGTATTTAGAAGACAATAAAGCGAACTTGGTATTATTCTCCTCTTATTGGCAGATGAACCAAGTTGCTGATGCACTCAATGCTGGTTTCATAAAACGAGGTTGGGCGTTGCAAGTTCAAGGCGAAAGTTCACGAACAGAAATTCTAAAAAAACATAAAAGGCTCATTGATAAGCAGAAAACCAGCATCCTTTTTGGTACAGGCAGCTTTTCTGAAGGCCTTGATTTACCTGGAGAGCTATTGGAAAACCTCATTATCACAAAAATTCCATTTGGGGTCCCTACTTCTCCAGTTGAACAAGCACACTCGGAGTACATCGAGAAAAAGGGTGGTAACCCGTTTATGCAAATCACGGTTCCAGATGCAAGTAAAAAGCTGATCCAAAGCGTTGGTCGATTACTGCGCAAAGAACGAGATTCTGGTAGAGTGACCATCCTCGACAGACGCTTGATAACAAAACGCTACGGACAAGCTCTGATTGATTCGCTTCCTCCGTTTAAACGCAAAATAGAATATTAAAAGAATAACTATTTATGGAAATGATTGAGCCAACCATGCTGTTGGTGTTGGCGCTAGTCGCTTTTGTTGCTGGATTTATCGATGCTGTTGCTGGCGGTGGTGGTATGCTGACTGTTCCCGCGTTACTGTCGTTAGGGCTGCCTCCCCACATCGCATTGGGCACCAATAAGTTAGCTGCCTCTTTTGCCTCTTCGACGGCGGCCTATACTTACTATAAGAAACGTCTTTTTAAGCCCCAGTGCTGGGGCAGAGCGTTTGTTGCCACTCTTGTTGGTGCAACACTAGGAACGCTATTTGTTGATGCAATTAGTACAGAATGGTTAGAGAAAGCGCTGCCGCTGATCATTCTCGCTGCTGCGATGTATACTGTTTTCCATAAACCACCACAGTCGACTCATCAAAGCCCAACTCCCGAACCTTGTCCGATGCTAAATAAAAAGCAGTATATGCAAGGCTTATCGATAGGCTTTTATGATGGTTTAGCGGGGCCAGGAACTGGGGCTTTTTGGACGGTGAGTTCCATGGCCTTATACCGACTCAATATCTTGCTTGCGTCTGGTTTGGCTAAAGCAATGAACTTTACCAGTAACTTTACTTCATTGGTTACATTTGCCGTATTAGGACACATCAACTGGGTACTAGGCTTAACAATGGGCGTCTGTTTAATGGCTGGTGCTTTTGTTGGCGCGCATTCAGCAATCCACTTTGGTGCTAAGTTCATACGTCCGGTCTTTGTTACCGTTGTTAGCGTGCTTGCCATTAAACTCGCTTACGATGCATGGTTTGTAGGATTAACATGAACATCAGCCAGCTTTCAGAACATCTAGAACAAATGTCTAAACAGGCTGCAATGCTTGACCGTCAGCGTGGAGAACACCATGTTCCTTTGTTTGATGAGCGTTTGTTCCACTGCCGCTCTCGGCTACTCGTACCCTGTGTAAAAGAAGCAACAGCAACACTTGATTCGATTGTACGCGAGCAAAAGGAGCAAAAGCTCACGGCATTACGAGCAGAGTACTTAACTGAAAGATTAGTCGCGCAAATTGGCGCAATTCAGCGTGAAATTTCCACCACAAAAATTCGCAAAAACGAAGTAAAACACAGCAGTCACTTTAGAAAGCCAATTAATGTCTTGTATCAAGAACTAGCTCAACACCAAGAGTGGGCTCGTCGATTACGAGAAATGGTGCTGGAGAAAGAGAGAGCTGTTGAGTTTTCCCCAAGCTTTGCTCGTGCTGAAGCGCAGAAAGTACTTTTAGCAACAGAACAACGATTAGAACGATGCGAAGCAGCGCTGCTTAAGCTAGAAAATCAAATCACTCACAGGGAAAAGAACCAGTAATGACTGACCAACCAAAATCTCCGCTCGATGATGCCCCAGAAGAGGTGAAGTTAGCCGTCGATTTGATTTACTTGTTAGAGTCGAATGAAATCGAACCTGAAACTGCATTAAAAGCAATTAAAATCGTACAGAATGACCTAGAGAACAAACTCAGTAACAAATAACTGTTCTTATTTACTTTCGACGTTTCCAGCCTATGCCGCCAATGGTAAAATCAAGCACAAATACGCCCTTCAGAAGGATAGAAAATGAAAGTAATTAGCTTTAACATCAATGGACTTCGTGCTCGTCTGCATCAGCTCCAAGCCATTATCGATAAGCACCAACCTGATGTCATTGGTCTTCAAGAAATCAAAGTGCACGACGAAGCTTTTCCAATCGAAGATGTCGAAGCCATGGGTTATAAAGTTTACTTTCATGGGCAAAAAGCACACTACGGTGTCGCGATGCTATGTAAACAAGAACCAATCAATGTGCAAAAAGGGTTCCCTACCGATAACGAAGAACACCAAAAGCGCATGATCATGGCGACGTTTGAAGATGAGAGTGGTGAAAAGGTCACTGTGTTAAACGGTTACTTCCCTCAAGGCGACAACATCGCTCATGAGACCAAATATCCATACAAACGCCAGTTCTACAAAGATCTGATGACCTACCTAAATGATCACCATACAAATGATGAACAACTGATTGTAATGGGAGACATCAACATCAGTCCGATTGATGCAGATATCGGCATCGGCGAACCGAACCGTAAACGCTGGTTGAAGACTGGTAAATGCTCATTCCAACCGGAAGAACGCGAGTGGTTGAAGACGCTAATGGATTGGGGATTCGAAGATACTTTCCGTAACCTGCACCCAGAAGTGGATGACCGTTTCTCTTGGTTTGATTATCGATCTCGCGGCTTTGACGATAATCGAGGTCTACGTATTGATGTGATTCTTGCGACGCCATCGCTTGCACAAAAATGTGTTGAGTCCGATGTTGATTACGAACTGCGTGGCATCGAGAAACCGTCAGACCATGCTCCTATTTGGTCTACTTTCAAATAGATAGCTTTAAAGGGCTAATCATCTTGCCAACTTATCGTGATTAGCCCCGACTTACCCCCCTCTTAGTTCATTTTTCGCTTTCCTTCCTCGTCTCAATTTTGAGGCATTTCTCGAACATTCACTTTCTATACTCATTACTACTTCTTTAGTTCATGGAGTAAAGGAAGTATGGTTCAAAAAAGTTGGAGCAACTTGTCTCCTTTTACATTTAAAGCATTAGGCCCAATGACACTGGTGAGCGCCGTAATTAATGCTTTGATGCTAGTTGTTCCAATCTACAGTCTTCAATTGTTCGACCGTGTATTGTCGAGTAGAAGTACAGATACACTATTGCTACTTACTGCTATCGCTCTGTTTCTGTTGATTTCACAGGCATTGCTTGAAACCTTAAGACAAAAATACACCCAAAGAAAAGCTCTTCAGTTTGAATCGGAAAGTGCTCAATGGTTATACCAACTGTGCGGTCAACATTACGACACGAAGACACGTTACGTGTTTAACGACATAAATGAGATACGAGCTCTTCTCATGTCTCCCGGTTTTTTTGTTGCTTTCGATCTGCCTTGGACGCCGTTGTTCCTTCTGGTCATGTTTATGCTCCACCCTATTATCGGATTGGTTGGTTTGATTGCTGTTATCTGTGTATTAATGGTCGCCCTACTCTCTTTCTACGCGAAAAAGAAATCATTTGAAGCATCTTACGCTACCCAAGTTGCTGCGAATCGAAAAGTCGATGAGCTATTCAACAAACAAGAAACCCTGTTCTCTCAGCAAGCAGCCGATGGAACATTTAACAAATTTCAGCCTGTCCTTGCTGAAAAGTTGTGGTTCAGAAACAAAGTAGACCTCGCATCTATTAACCTGACATCTCTTGCCAAACTTGTCCGCATGACGCTACAAATTGGCATTATGGGAACAGGCGCGTTTCTTGTGATTCAAAATTCAATGAGTGCGGGCGGAATGATTGCTGGATCAATTCTTATGGCGAGAGCGCTCCAACCAATAGAGCAGCTAACCTCTGGGTTTCAAGGCTGGAAGACGGGGTTAGCCGCAGCCAAGCGCATAAAAGCGGTTGTCAGCCAATCCAAAATAGAGCTTGAACGTACAACGCTCCCCCAAATCACCGGTGAATTACGCTTTGAAAACGTGAGTTGGTCACCAGAGAATCACAAAAGCGAAGCTATCCTCAAACAGCTGAAACTTAGGCTAGAGGCTGGAAACCGTGTTGCAATCATCGGGGCAAGTGGCTCTGGAAAAACCAGCCTTTGCAAATTAATAATGGGAATACACAAACCGACATCAGGCAAGGTGTCTATCGATGGCTTAGATGTCACCCACTGGGAGAAGACACAATTCAAACATACCGTAGGTTACCTCCCACAGAATATTCAGTTTGTCCAAGGCAGCGTGAAAGAAAATATTGCCCATTTCGACACTGAGATCAGTGACTCTCAAATCATTAAAGCCGCCATTCGCGCTGGTGTACACGAGACGATTCTTCAACTTCCAAACAGTTATGAAACCTTGATTGGTGATGGTGGACATCAATTGTCTGGCGGGCAAGCCCAAAAGCTCGCCTTAGCACGAGCATTGTGCTTTAAACCCAAACTCTTGGTCTTAGACGAACCCAACTCTCACATGGATAAAGAAGGGGAAGAGTACCTCACAACCCTCCTCGCAACATGCAGAGAAGAAGGCATTTCCGTCGTAATGATCACCCACCAGCCACACTTGCTGCGCCATGTCGATTGGGTGGTTGAAATCAATAGAGGTCAGATTGCGAGAGCCGGAGAAGCAAGCAAGGTTCTCCGCTCGATGATAGATGTGCGTTCAAGAACGCAAACTCAATCAGAGGCTTCCAATGAGTAAGACCACACTTAACGAACATGGCATCGATTTCGAAGATGGTCGTAAACTCTCTTTTACTACCAAGCCCGTGGTCATCACTTCTCTGCTCGTATTACTCATCATGATCGGCGGCTTCATTGCATGGGCAAGTTTGTCACCTCTGAGTTCGGCAGCGATAGCTCCCGGTGTTGTTATCGTCGAATCAAAGCGAAAACCCGTTCAGCACCTAGAAGGTGGGATTATCGAGAGCGTTCATGTAAAAGATGGGGATAAGGTCAGAACAAATGATTTGTTGATTACTTTGAGTGCGACACAGGCTCAAGCCAGCTTGAATCGACTAAGAGCTCAGTGGGAAAGCGATCTTGCTCGCTTAAACCGACTTCAGTCCGAGCTCGCTGATCATCCTGAAATTCAATTCGATACACGCTTACTTTCTCGAAATTACTCCAAAGAAATTCAATCCATCATTCGTACTCAGCAAGCTTTATACGAAAAACGCCGCTCATTAAGGGATGGAGAAAATAACATTCTGGCAGAAAAGATTGAGCAAGCTCGATTAGACATGTTCGGCCTACAAAAGCGATATCAAGCCGGCAAAGAAAGTTTGCGCTATCTTGCAGAACAGGTCGCCATGCATAAAAAGCTGCTCACCTCCGGCAATACATCAAAATCACGTTACCTCGATCTCCAACGAGAGCACTCACAACTTGAAGGACAAATTGCCGACCTCAGTGCCCAAATTGGACGAGCAAAAGGCTTTGTTGCGGAAGCGAAAATGGAATTAGCCAATGCGGAGTTCAATTACGCCAAAACCTTAGGTGAAGAAGTTCAGGAGCTTGAACGAAAACTCAATGAGACAAGAGAGGCAATGATAAACGCGAATGATGTACTCAAACGTGTCGAAATCAGAGCGCCACAAGGTGGTGTTGTCGTTGGCCTCAATGTTGTCGGTCAACATGCGATTATTGCTCCAGGCGACACGCTCATGGAAATCGTCCCACAAGAGGACGAACTCATTGTGGAAGCCTTGGTAAAACCCGAAGATATTGAAGCGCTTCATATTGGACAAGCGACTCAAGTACGCTTAACCGCATTCAGCTTTAGAAAAACGCCACCTATAGAAGGCAAGCTTATACATATTTCTGCTGACCGCATCAGCGACCAAGCGACAGGCTCTTCAGCCTACCTCGCTCGCGTGTCACTAGATGCAAACATGTTAGCTGAATTAGGGGAATCAGTTTCGCTCTACCCAGGCATGCCTGCGGAAGTCATGATTCTAATTGATGAACAAACCCCACTCAATTATTTGCTCAATCCTCTCGCCGTTGCCTCATATAAGGCAATGCGAGAAATGTAAGACTTATTCATAAAATCATAATCCCTCGACGTTACTGGCTAATTAATTGATTAATAACATAACGGATGACAAAGCCAAACCTACTGCGAAGTGGGGACGGAAAGCTACAGATCTCAAACGGGACTGAGATGGCTGGGCTGCCTCTATGTATCTCGCGATATATGAGGATGAAACAATGGCGGAAGAAGTTTCTGTAACAGAGACCAATGCACAGGTTGGTACCTTAGTTGATGGCCCTACTCAAGATGGAGTGTCAAGGGATGTAGATAATCACCTTGAAGACAATTCAGGTGCAGACCTGGAAGTGCGTGCAGGTAAAGGTGATGATATCGTTAAAACGGGTGATGGTGATGACTTTATCGCTGGCGGTAGAGGTTCAGAAGCGATCAAATCTGGAGATGGCAATGATGTCATTGAATCGTGGAATCACACCATAAATGCAAAAGACGAAGCCGGAGAAAACCCTAACATTAACTTAGCGCGCGAAGGCGATGTTGAAAAAGTGGGCTGCGTTGACGACATCATTGTTGCTGGTTCTGGTAATGACTATGTCGAAGGCGGTGGCAACAACGATATTATTTATGGTGATCGTCGAGCTAAAACGGATGATACCAATTTATTAGCCGATGGCAATTTTGACGATGATGTAGGTGATACCCCTGTCGTCGATCATGGCGGCTGGCAAACCTACTCTAGCTACGGTGGATGGGAAGCGACCGAAGGTCTAATCGAAATCCAAAATGGTGGTGGCTATGGAGATAACAAAGATCCCGCACGAGGAAACGTGTTAGAACTTGATTCTCACAAAGACGGGGACAATACCGTTACCAACTCGACCGTTAGTCAAACCTTCACTGTTGATACTGCAGGTACATTCAAACTCTCTTTTGATCACACCAACCGTACCGATAATACAGATACAAATGGGCTAAAAGTCCTCATTGACGGTGAAGTTGTTGGAACATACAACAACGATGGTTGGGAAACGGTCAATCTAGATCTAGATCTAGGCGCTGGCGAGCATACCATTTCGTTTATGGCCGATGGTAATGAAGATTCTCTTGGTTCCCTGCTCGATAACGTCGCTCTTCATCAATACCAGGCCAACGATGTGTTGATTGGTGATGGTACTCCTAGAGACGGAGACAACGTCGATAATAGCTCGATGCCGGGAGATGACCTTATTCGCGGTAACAAAGGGGCTGATGTGCTCATTGGTGACAATTTCGATGCCCTCTCTTTCAATGAGCAAACAGGCAACTTTGAACTCGATCTTGACTCAGCACAGACTCCTGAGGGGGAGGATTTAGGTCTTGATAACGCCACAGCATACAACCCTGATGGCTCTGAAGGAAACACGACCCAACAAGGCAGTAAGTATGGAGTCGAAGGCACGGATGAAAGTGGTAAAGATGCACAAATTGGGTATAGCTACGATGACGGAGATTCGGAACCTGGCGATGCAGTTGGCTCCGAAATGCTTTCTGTTTGCTTAGATGAACATACTATGGCCGCCACCGTCGGGATCTCAAATCTTTATGCCAATGAAGGTCGTGGAGAAGATGATGATGTGGACGAAATTGGTATCTGGACTGCATTTCGAGATGGCATTGAAGTCGCAAGTGGATTTTTTAGCGCAAATGAACCTGACGCAGATACCCTAGCCCACTACGCCGCTGCGGGCATGACACTAGAAAATACTAAAGTGCTTTCTACTGATAGCAACAATAGCGGTGAGTTTAGTATTGGTCCAAACGATACTGGCTTCAAAGCCTTTGATGAAATTCAGTTCTCTGCCGCAGGTGAACAATTCAGTAAAGGGGGAGAGAAAGAAGACTCAAGTGACTATTTTGTCACATCAGTAGAAACACTTGGGCTCACTGGCGACGGTACCGACATGCTATATGGCGGGCGTGGTGATGATGTCTTACTCGGCGGTGACAATAACGAAATACTGCCGACGCCATCTGATGGTATGTATGATATCAGCCAGTTCAACGGAACGTTCGACGTTGAACTCATCGGGTCCAATGCAGGGTTCAATAACTCCCTTGGTTTCTACACAGCAGACTCAAGCGGTGAAGTCGTGAATGTCGGCATTCTTTGGTCAAATGTAAAACAGCCTGATGAAATGAACACCTCAATATCGAAAGAAATGATGGGTGGAGATGCTTGTAAGCTGGGGTTCTTCGTGGTCCCTGACGGTGCCGATAACGGCATTGAATCTGAGGGATTTATTGATGTTTCAGAATTCGATCTAGATGCGCAATTACTCGGTGAAGCTGCATTTGAATTGGGTCTCCCAGTCCATGCACAAGTCACTCCTATGGGGGATGGAACCTCCTTATTCGAATGGAATGATAACACTGACCTTTCAACTAACGATGATGACTTCAACGACGTGATCCATAACGTCACTACCATAGCAGAACCTGAACTTCTCAAAGGCGGTCGTGGTGACGACTGGCTAGATGGCGGTGCCGGCGTTGATGTACTTAAAGGCGGCAAAGGCGATGATGTTCTTATCGGTGGCAGTGGCGCTGACGAGCTTCGTGGTGGTAAAGGCAACGATACGATCGCTTACGACGCAGATGATACACTAATCAGAGGCGGAAAAGGGTTCGATGTTCTTGTCGCCAATGAGAAAGACGGCCCTATCGATATCGATATGTCTAAAGGTCAAGATGCAGACAACATTAAAGGTATTGAAGCGGTAATAGGTACAAGTAGTGACCAAGATTCTGTTACCTTGACCCTTGGCAAGGCGTACCATCAAGGTGGAGCTAGCGACAATAGTAAGAGTAAAGATGATGGTCAATCAGAGTTCTTTGCCCTTGGCGTTGAAAACATCAAGTTGGACGAAAGCAATAATTGGAGCCTAGAAAGCGATACTCAAGGCGATCCCGATGATGGTGTTACTATGACGGTGGCGGACCTTATGGCGTCATCAGATTACAAGCTAGACCAAGGCATGATTGATTCCTTAGGGTTATCAGGCTCAGATGTCTTAACGGCCTATACCTTTACAAAAGGTGGTAAAGAAGTCGTCATTTATACCGACGCAGCCTTTGACGGTGATTTCCAATTTGTATAGGTAAACTCACTCGCCCTTCATCTACCCAAAAAGAGCGCTAATCGGCGCTCTTTCTTTTAGATATCTATAAAAACGCCTTAGCTTAATGGCCTTAGATATGCCAAGAAGCGCTTCTCTGCGATTTTGAAACACCACAAAATAATGAACGTTAATCCCATGTAGAAGAGACCAGCCGTCAGGAATGACTCAAATGGTGCATAGTAACGAGAGTTCACAAGTCGAGCTGCGCCTGTCAAATCCATAATAGTGATGATCCCAGCGACTGCACTGCCGTGCAGCATAAAGATCACTTCATTCGAATATGCAGGTAAAGCACGGCGTAATGCGCTTGGCAAGATGATGCGACGATAAGTCATAAACTTGCTCATGCCGTATGCTTTTGCTGCTTCTACTTCGCCCTTTGGTAAACCATTGATCGCACCACGAATAATTTCCGCCGTGTAAGCCGAAGTATTAAGAACGAAAGCCACCAAGGCACAGAACCAAGCATGTTCCCAAAGTGTGTCTTTCACAGGAAAGAATTGGTCCATGCCGTAGTAAATGAGATAAAGCTGCACCAACAACGGCGTACCGCGGAAAAAGTAAATGAACGCCCATGACGGCAAACTTAATGCGTAATTCGTGCTATTGCGCGCTATAGCTAAGGGAATCGATACACAGAGCCCGATCACCAGAGCTAATGCCACCAGCCATACCGTTGTCCACAATCCATCTAAGTAGACAGGGAAGCTTTCAATGATCAATGAAAAGTCCATTATCTACCTCGCATGAATACTGAATTTGCGTTCAACAAGCTTAAGTAGACCGGTTGATACACTGGTGAAGAATAAGAAGATGATCGCGACAGCCATGTAAAAAGTGAATGGCATCTTTGTTGTACCAGCGGCAAGTGAACTAATACGCACCATATCTTCCAATCCAATGATTGAAACAAGAGCGGTAGTCTTGAGTAATACCAACCAGTTATTACCAAACCCGGGTAACGCGTGTCGAATCATTTGAGGTAATAGAATTCTTCTAAACGACATAAAAGAACTCATTCCGTAGGCTTTTGCCGCTTCCAACTCACCTTTGTCGACGGCCATGATCGCACCACGGAAAGTTTCCGCCATATACGCACCAAAGATAAAACCGATGGTCAGTACACCAGCAATAAATGGGCTCACATCGATGTAATCAGGGAGGTAAGCAGTCCATTCATGTTCAGGGTTGCTTGCGGTAAACCACTCGTTGAGCGTTTCATTGATCGAATAAAGGCTGTTATTCAGTAGAATTTGGCCACCAAAGAAGATAAGCATCATCAAGACTAAGTCAGGAATGCCACGAATAATGGTGGTGTAGAGTGTTGCAATAGCTCTTGCCCATTTATAGGGCGCTAATTTCGCAAGTGCCCCAAGCATGCCTAAAATGACAGCAAGCAACAATGAGAGTATTGCGACTTCGATGGTTACTAGAGCCCCTTTTAGTATCGAGGCTTCATATCCTTGTAAATCCAGCATAGGTGAGTTCCTAATCCCTAAACTCAAAAATCGGCCGTTGGTTACTTCTAGGAACAAGCCAACGGCCGCTTAGTTACGGCTTATTTACCGTAAACATCGTAGTTGAAGTACTTACCTGCGATTTCTTGATAAACACCTTTTTCACGCAGAGATAAGATTGCCGCATCTAACTTTTTAGTAAGATCTTTGTCTTGCTTACGAACCGCAATCCCGAAGCCATCACCAAACCATTTAGGGTCAGTTAGAGAAGGGCCAACAAACTCGTAAGCCTCACCACCCGCCTTATTTAGTACACCTTCTTCAAGAGCTGAAGCATCACCAAGTACTGCAGCGACACGGCCATTTGCAAGATCTAGGTATGCTTCATCAAACGAACCGTAACGTACGATTTCAACTTTATCGCCGTAGTTATCTGTCAGATACTTGTCATGCGTTGTCGCGCGTTGTACCGCAATTTTTTGACCATCAAGGTTGTCGAAGTCTAAACCCGCACCTTTTTTAGCAATGAATTTGTTTGGAATGAGTGCGTACTTACCCGTAAAGTCGACTTTCTTCTTACGCTCTTCGGTGATAGACATTGCAGCAATGATCGCGTCGTACTTACGAGCAAGTAACGAAGGAATGATGCCATCCCAATCTTGAGCAACGATTTGACACTTCACTTGCATCTCTTCACAAAGCGCATTCGCCATATCAACATCGAACCCCTTTAAGGAGCCATCCGTTTCAGTCCAGCTAAACGGAGGATAAGCACCCTCAATCCCAAAACGAACTGTTTTCCATTCTTTCGCTTGGGCGACACCAGACACTGCTGTTGCAGCAAGCGTTGCTGCCAATAACCACTTTTTCATTTCCATACTCCTGTGATTGCTATTTTATTTGGTTTTGTTTGTTGTGCTTGTTTAGGAGGCAAAAAGCTGCCACCCAAAGAAATATTAGTAGATAGAAGAGATAAATTGCTGTAATCGCTCCGAATCTGGATTCGTAAAAAGCTTAGCTGGATCTCCCTGTTCTTCCACTAAACCTTGATGCAAAAACATCACATGGTTAGATACATCACGCGCAAAAGCCATTTCATGCGTGACAACTAACATGGTGCGTCCTTCCTCGGCCAAGTCTCTCATTACCCCTAACACTTCACCAACGAGTTCAGGGTCAAGTGCAGAGGTAGGCTCATCAAACAACATAACCTCTGGATCAACGGCCAAAGCACGAGCGATTGCAGCGCGTTGTTGCTGACCTCCGGACAGGTGTCCTGGGTAGTAGTCTTTGCGTTCGTATAACCCAACTTTCTTCAACAGTACTTCCGCATTTTCAATCGCTTGCGCCTTAGGTACACCAAGTACGTGCACGGGCGCTTCAATCACATTTTCTAAAACCGTTAAATGCGACCATAAGTTAAAGCCCTGAAATACCATAGCTAAACGTGAACGAATACGCTGAACTTGCTTTTCATTTGCTGGGACAGACTCCCCTGCGCGGTTGTTCTTCATTTGGATAAGTTCGCCGTTTACCCAAATTTCACCCGCAGTTGGTGTCTCTAATAAATTGATACATCTTAGGAAGGTACTCTTACCTGAACCGGAAGAGCCAATGATGGAGATAACATCGCCTTTATGGGCAGAAAGTGAAATGCCCTTTAATACTTCATTTTGTCCGAAGGTTTTGTGCAGGTCTTTAATATCTAGCGCTGGTACATCATTCATGCGCCCTACTCCCTGTGTTTTAGTCACTGCAATAAAGGGACTCCGCCCTCTTTGAATTGGAACAAACTATCACCACCCAAGAGAAGTTGCAACAAATTATTAACCTAAATAAATCGAATAGATAGATACAACAATCAAATGAATATGCACTTTCTAGCAATATATTCTTTTAATGATGAATAACTGACATAAAAAAGCCCCTCAAGAGAGGGGCTCATTAAGATACAAAAGTGTTAATTAAAACGTGTCACAACGAGAGAATTCGAAGTGCGTAATGTCACTTCATTTTCCATTCCATCTTTTTCAGAAGTTAGAATACCGTCTAGGTCAGCTTCTAGTTCAGGCTCCGAAGCTTCACCATTAGAGAAGAAGCTCATGAACATTTCTGAGTCAATATCGCTGTTACCATCAAGAATGACTGCAGAACGGTTGAAGTTGTCCGTTTCCGATACTTTCAAACCATTTATCGCGGAAGATGGAAAATTGTAGTAGTCCAGCTCAGGTACTACAACATAATCACTATTGCTCTTAGTGAAAATACGATGAGTTACTTTGTAATCACCTGAAGCAGCAAAATATGCGGTACGAGTGAAACCTTCTGTAGAGTTAGTTAATCCCATATTAATATCAATCACCGACTCTCGTCCGCTCTGAGATATCACGCTAGGCTTGGAGTTCGGTAAGTTTTTGATATTTAGGAATGTACTTGGATCAGCATCAATATCCCAGCTTGAATCAATAGTACCAGTTAATAGTGAATCCCAACCATTTGTAGCGCTTTCAGCAACGGCTAGGTAAACCCATTCTTCTTTATTAGCTTCACTAGGTCGACGATATTCATCAACGGAATTACCCAGCTCTAAGGCATCATATAAGTAGTCGTTTGATACAAAGCCAATATTCAAGGAGTCATACTTGTAGCCAGACGATGAGTAAATACTAGAAACAACATCTGTCGTAACTAGGTCAATATCATTAGTACCCCAAGAACCGATACCATATTGATATAATAATTTATTGTCCGAGCCAGATTCATATTGGAATAAAGCGGTAGGCTCTCCATTGAAACCTAGTAGTTCTTCATCTGAAGTCATATCACTGTTTGGAGATACTAAGACATCTTTTTGTGATACATAGTGGTAGTCACCACCACCAGATACTGCGTTTCGGTATGAAAGGTTTTTGAACGTTTTGTCCGATACGTTACTTCCTGTAAAGCACTTATTCAACGACTCACGGTTAAGTGCGAAAGTAACATTGCGAAGCTCTTTATCTTCTAAAAACTCGCGAGAGAAAGAATTTACACGAACTTCTCGACCATTGAATTCAAGTGCTTGAATAGTGATGTAACCACCTTCAGGAATGTCTTCTAAAACAAACTTGAAGTTATCGCTGGTTGGTTTAATAACTTCTCCAACCATTTTGCCATCAGCATCAGAATAGTAACCGATAACATTATTCGTGACCTGAGCTTTTGATGCATGACTGTAAGTTAAAACGGTAGCGTCACCATTCGAATCAGTATCTCGATCATAAATTGTACAGCTTTGTGCCTTAGCATCGCTCTCAGACAGTGTCGCAGGGATCGCAAAATCAAACGTAAATGTTGTTTTCGATGAACCGCCGCCACCGCCGCCACCGCCGCCACAACCGACCATTAATCCCGAAATAATTGCCACTAGCGGCAGTACTTTAAGCTGTTTCATGTCTTCTTCCTAAACTGAGCGGCAATGATTAGCCAAAAAATCGTCTCTGCTCGGTACTAAGCAAGAATGAAGCCAGCTTTATATACAATTCATGAATGACGTAAATAAATCGCATTGGACATTATTTCTGCAAAATAACGTCTAATTTTATGCAACTTGTGTAATCGAATTACACACTAAACAACCAAGTCATTCGCATGCCAGACACTTTCTGTAGTTTTCTTTCACATCTATTCTTAAAGTGATCTAAATCAATCACCCCAAAGGGCTATCTTGCTAGACTCCGCCACAATGATGAGGAATTTTTTGTGCCTCAACACAATGAGTTATTAGCTATGCTTAGGCACGTGGTATTCGTGCAACAAAATCTAATAATAGCTAGCATAGGAAGTGCCGCAGGAAGCGGAAAAACACAATTCAATTTAGAATTCATAACTTTTAAATATATGAGGAATCTATGTCAGACGCAGTGAATAAAGCGCACTCTGATTCGGATATCGAGACTAAAAGCTACCGCGAGCTTCATCGTCCATCATCTGAGTTCGCAAGCCGTTCAGACTACCTAGACCACGAACTACAAATCATGAAGCCACGCCGTTTTGGCTTAAACTTGCCAGGTCGTGACTTCCGCTTTGAGCTTGAAGACCTTGTTCCAGCGCTTGCTGGTACGATCGGTATTATCGCAATGTACTCTGCGGTAATGATGTCTTGGGCTGAAGGTCTTACTGCTGCATGGGACCACGTTAACTTAGGCAAAGATTTTGCTATCGAAGTTGCTCGTGTAGAAATGCTAATCCCTGCACTCCTTTTCTGTATTCTTGCTTCTGGCTTTATTAACCCTAAAGCCAACCTAGCAGGTAACCACGGTCCAATGATCCCTCTTATTGGTACCATCGCTCTTGCGGGTGCCCATCCTCTTGCATTGGCAATCCTAATCGGTGTGTTTGGTTTGATTTTGAGCTTACTAAAAGGTGGCTCAAAACTCGTAAACCTCACTTCAGAGGGTACAGCTGGGGGCCTACTCATCTTCTTAGGCCTAACAGGTACCATGAGCCAAATCAACTCAATCCAAGCTTGGGCAGTTGGTTTGCAATCGGATACGGTTGCCGCAGGCAGTATGGGCTACATTGGCCTAATCGTTCTCGCGGTTACTATCGGTCTATATGCTTTCCTTGCTAAAGTTAATAAACGTTGGCTAGCCATCCCAGTATGTGCTTTCACGGGTCTCGTCATTGCACTTGTACTTGGTGCTGGTTTCGACATCAAATTCGTTACTGAAACAGGTCTTCCGAACCTAAACCCAATCTACTGGTGGGGTAGCACAGAAGAAGGTTGGATGCTTGGTCTACCAAATGTAGAACACTTCATTGCTTCACTACCGTTTGCAATTCTTGCTGTAGCTATGTGGTCTCCAGACTTCCTTGGTCACCGTATTTTCCAAGAACTGAACTACCCTAAAAAGACTGAAAAAGTTCTGATGGACGTTGATGACACAATGACTATGTGTTCGGTTCGTCAAATGGTTGGTACTGCTGTAGGTGGTGGTAACATTACGTCATCTTGGGGTACGTACATGATCCCAGCAGCAATTGCGAAACGCCCTATCCCTGGCGGTGCAATCCTGCTCGGCTCTCTATGTATCATCGTCGCGATTCTTGGCTTCCCAATGGATGTAGCAGTATGGCCACCAGTAATGCGTGTTGCTCTTCTAGTAGGTGTATCTCTACCTCTACTTGAAGCAGGTATGCAGATGGTGAAAGACTCTAAAGACTCTCAAGCAGCAGGTATCTGTATCTTCGGTTCTGCGGTAGTTAACCCAGTATTGGCTTGGGCATTGACTATGCTTCTAGACAACAACGGTCTGATTGGTGACAAAGAGCGTGCATCACGTCTGTCATTTGTAGATAAGATTGTGATCCCTGTAGGTGTACTTGTTGTCTGTTTAGTCGCTATGCTTGCAGTTGGTATGCTAGAAGGACAATATGGCATTAAAGCTTGGCTATAATGACATTCGTTCAAAAATTGTGTGGGTAGCGCTCGTCGCTACCCCATTTTTATCGCTATTTTTTAGTATTTATTGATTTAGTTTAAGGTTTACAAAAATTTTTTAGTGTAGCCTTGAATTGTGGTTGGGAAGAACCCACATTAGTAACAGTGACAATATTTATAGTTTTATCGCCCTATTCTTCTTATTTAAGACTATAAATATTGTTATTCATTAAGAGTGTACTGTTCTCCATGTGGAAGTGGAGATAGCTGGCTCAACGGCGAACCAGTACGTATTTTTTTCTACTACAAAGGTAGGTATGTCATGGCAGAGCAATTTGCTAAAGCTTGGGAAGGTTTTGCTGCAGGCGACTGGCAAAACGAAGTAAACGTTCGTGATTTCATTCAGAAGAACTACACTCCGTACGAAGGCGACGAATCTTTCCTAGTTTCTGAAGGTACTGAAGCGACTAACAAGCTTTGGGCTAAAGTAATGGAAGGTATCAAGCAGGAAAACGCGACTCACGCACCTGTTGATTTCGATACTTCTGTTATCTCTACCATCACTTCACATGATGCTGGTTACATTAACAAAGACCTAGAAACTATCGTAGGCCTACAAACTGAAGCTCCGCTTAAGCGTGCAATCATGCCTAACGGCGGCGTACGTATGATCGAAGGTTCTTGTAAAGCATACGGCCGTACGCTTGATCCACAAGTTTCTAAAATCTACTCTGAGTACCGCAAAACACACAACCAAGGTGTTTTCGATGTTTACTCTCCTGACATCCTAAAATGTCGTAAGTCTGGTGTTCTAACTGGTCTTCCAGATGCATACGGTCGTGGTCGTATCATCGGTGACTACCGTCGTGTAGCTCTATACGGTGTAGATTTCCTAATCAAAGACAAAGTAGCTCAATTCCACTCTACTCAAGAGAAGCTAGAGTCTGGTGAAGATCTACAAATGACGATGCAACTTCGTGAAGAGATTCAAGAACAGCACCGTGCACTAGGTCAAATGAAAGAAATGGCAGCATCTTACGGCTACGACATTTCTGCTCCTGCGACTACAGCTCAAGAAGCTATCCAATGGACTTACTTCGGCTACCTAGCTGCTGTTAAATCTCAAAACGGCGCAGCAATGTCTCTAGGTCGTACTTCGACTTTCCTTGACGTATACGTTGAGCGTGACATCGCAGCTGGCATCATCACTGAAGAACAAGCTCAGGAAATGATCGACCACTTCGTAATGAAACTACGTATGGTTCGCTTCCTACGTACTCCTGAGTACGATGAGCTATTCTCTGGCGACCCAATCTGGGCAACAGAATCTATGGGTGGTATGGGTGTTGACGGTCGTACACTAGTTACACGTACTAACTTCCGTTTCCTAAACACACTATACACAATGGGTCCTTCTCCAGAGCCAAACATCACTGTACTTTGGTCTGAGCAGCTACCTGACGGCTTCAAGAAGTTCTGTGCGAAAGTATCTATCGATACTTCTTCTATCCAGTACGAAAACGACGACCTAATGCGTCCAGATTTCGACAACGATGACTACGCTATCGCTTGTTGTGTATCGCCAATGGTTATCGGTAAGCACATGCAATTCTTCGGCGCTCGTGCAAACCTAGCGAAAACTCTACTTTACGTTATCAACGGCGGTGTAGATGAGAAGCTTAAAATGCAAGTGGGTCCTAAGACTGCACCAATGACTGACGAAGTTCTAGACTTCGACAAAGTTTGGGCTGGCCTAGATAACCTAATGGATTGGCTAGCTAAGCAGTACGTAACTGCACTAAACGCTATCCACTACTCACACGACAAATACAGCTACGAAGCAGCTCTAATGGCTCTTCATGATCGTGACGTTCGTCGTACTATGGCTTGTGGTATCGCTGGTCTTTCTGTTGCAGCTGATTCTCTATCTGCAATCAAATACGGTAAAGTTAAACCAATCCGTGACGAAGATGGCATTGCAATCGACTTCGAAATCGAAGGCGATTACCCTAAATTTGGTAACAACGATGCACGTGTTGATGACATGGCATGTGAACTTGTTTCTAACTTCATGGCTAAAATCCGTAAGCTTAAGACTTACCGTGATGCAATCCCAACTCAGTCTATTCTTACTATCACTTCAAACGTGGTATACGGTAAGAAAACTGGTACTACACCAGATGGTCGTAAAGCAGGCGCTCCTTTTGCACCTGGTGCTAACCCAATGCACGGCCGCGATGAGAAAGGTGCGGTAGCATCTCTAACATCTGTAGGTAAACTACCGTTTGCTGATGCAAAAGATGGTATCTCTTACACCTTCTCTATCGTGCCAAACGCACTAGGTAAAGAAGAAGTTAGCCAACGTGCTAACCTAGCGGGTCTGATGGATGGTTACTTCCACCACGAAGCTGGCATTGAAGGTGGTCAACACCTTAACGTGAACGTACTTAACCGCGAAACTCTAGAAGACGCTGTTAAGCACCCAGAGAAATACCCTCAGCTAACAATCCGTGTATCTGGTTACGCTGTACGCTTCAACTCTCTAACTGCAGAGCAACAAGCTGACGTAATCGCACGTACATTCACTGAATCTCTATAAGACTGATTGAATTAGCACTTTGAGTGATAAAATAGAGGCCGATGCTGTAAAGCATCGGCCTTTTTTTGTGTCTTGAACTAAAGTTGTGACATTGCCTAAGACTTTGTTCTCGATCTTACGTATGATGCCGAAAACGCTAGCAAACGAAGTATATGAAACTCAGTAAATTATTTATCCTTGCCTTGTTGTCGCCTGCTGCGATTGCATCAACGAAATCTACCGTCTCTTTCACTTTAGATAACGATGGCATATTTGGTGTCGACCAAGACTACACCAACGGCATTTTCCTTTCTTACGCGACCGATAAACTGCGTGAAGACAGCGAATGGAAATGGTTCAGTTTAAACGGTAATGGGCAAGCCAACGTCGATAAAGTAGAACTTGTACTAGGCCACAAAATGTGGACGCCGAGTGATATTGAAGCCGACTACCCTCTTGTTAATGATCGTCCTTACGCAGGCTACCTACATACCGAAATCAACTATATCTCGATCACAGCAGACCAAGCCGTTCGATACAATTTTACTATCGGGGCAACAGGTGAAAGCTCACTATCAGATAAAGCCCAAGATATCGTTCACGGCATCACTGGCTCAACCGACCCACAAGGTTGGGAATACCAAATTGATGACGAAGTCGCATTCAGTGTTGGTTACCGAGCATTCAACAAACTGATGCGCAGCGAAGGTAAAAGCACACAATGGGAAATTACTAACGTAAACGACATCAACGCAGGTAACTTCCGTAGTGATGTATCTCAAGGTGTCATGTTCCGCTGGGGTACCAACTTAGCGAACAGTATCGGTGCGGCAAACATCAGTGTTGAAAGCCCATTCCACGCGAGTATGCTAGCGCAAAGTACATCCAGTTGGTTCTTGTTCACCGGCTTTGAAGGACGTTACCGCTTTAACGACATTACCATCGAAGGCGATCGTTCAGACATTCCTGAGCCATCCGATCAATACGATGTTACGTTACAAAACTGGCAAGCAAGTGCGGTTGCTGGTGCAGCTTGGTATAACCGAAACTACGGCGCGAGCTTAACCTTTACCGTTAAAACACCGGATTATGAAGAAGCACAAACTGATGTTTATGGTACAGGCTCTCTGTCACTGTTTGCGTTCTTCTAAAGATAAGTCCCTGTGCGGCGTGTGAGTTTTCATTCGCCGCTTTCTTTGCTTAATATCTCGCCAACGTCCCTCTCCAAGACTGTTTTAACCCTGCAATTTGTAATAAAATAACGGGTAGAATTTATTAAAAAATGAGAGCAAAAGATGTCAACAGCTGGTCGTATTCACTCGTTTGAGTCATGTGGTACCGTAGACGGACCCGGTATTCGATTTATCGTCTTCTTGCAAGGTTGTTTAATGCGTTGTAAGTATTGCCATAACCGCGATACTTGGGATACGCATGACGGCAAAGAAGTGACGGTTGAAGAAATTATTGCTGAAGCAAAAACCTACCGTCATTTCATGAATGCATCAGGTGGTGGCATTACTTGTTCTGGTGGCGAAGCGATGCTTCAACCAGAATTTGTGCGAGACTTCTTCCGCGCAGCTCAAGCGGAAGGTATTCACACTTGTCTTGATACCAATGGTTACATCCGTAAACATACCGATGTTATCGATGAAGTGCTTGAAGCGACAGACCTTGTAATGCTTGACCTTAAGCACATGAAAGACGAAATTCACCAAGATTTCATCGGCGTTTCGAACCGTCGAGTTTTAGACTTCGCTCGCTATCTACATAAAATCGGTCAAAAAACGTGGATCCGCTACGTGGTTGTTCCGGGCTATACAGACGAACCCGAAGCGGCGCATATGCTTGGTGAATTCATCAAAGATATGGACAACATTGAGAAAGTGGAACTTCTTCCGTACCACAAACTTGGTGCGCATAAATGGGAAGCATTAGGGCTTGATTACCCATTAGATGGTGTAAACCCTCCATCGAAAGAAACGATGGATGAAATCCAATCGATCCTTTCCCAATACCATCCAAATGTGAAATACTAAGTCATATTAGGTTATTGAATAAATTAAAAATACCAGCAATTCGCTGGTATTTTTTTACTCATATTACCGTCGAGAGTACCAAACAAATCAAAACATTTGATGCCCTATCCTCGACACATTAAACGTATACAAACCTACTACACACTTAAAACGGTAAGTAAAGCTCGTAAGGAATCAAAAGTCAGGATATCAAACATGGATTGGTTTAATTTCGTATCGGTCATTATTGTTGGTTGGGTTGTAATCATGCATTGCCTACCCGATTGGCGAACAGTTGTTTGGCCTAAAATGGAACAAGAAAAACCATTTCAACATTTGATCTTCGCAACGCTCTTCTTGCTTAGCATTTTGTGGTCTGCACAAGCCGATGTGAAAGAAGGGTTGCAAATCCACTTTCTTACTTTGACAACGCTAACAATGATGTACGGTTGGCGAATGGCTTTTCTGCTCTGTATCCCTGCCATGATCATCAATCACTTGATTCACGGTATTCCTCTATTAATGCTGCCAAGTGCGCTCGTACTTTCTGCACTGGTACCAATACTAATAAGCTACCTCGTTTTTCTACTCAGCTATCAATATTTGCCACGCAATATTTTTGTCTTCATTTTTGTTGCGGGATTCTTCAATGGAGCACTAACCGGTAGCTTACACCTACTCATTAACTCGGTTTATCATCTATTAGTCGGTCATTACGACTGGCAAACCATCCAGCACAACTACTTTGTTTTTGTACCATTACTCGCTTTCCCCGAGGGGCTTCTTAATGGGATGTCATTGGCGGTCCTAACCGTATTCAAACCAGAATGGTTAAGAGTATTCTCGGATCGAGATTACATATACAACCACTACCACAAATAGCATGTCACAACGCATTCATACGCTGTTTGTAAACTGGCTAAATTTGATAATTCTTGCCATTTTTCATATTAAATATGTGTTGAGATCATGTTTCAGTAACGTCTGAAACGTTAACCTAAGCACATTAAAAATGTATTAGATTATTTAGTGAGGTCATCATGGAAATGTCAAACGCTCAACGTTTGATCTTATCAAACCAGTACAACCTAATGTCTCAGATGGAACCTAGCAGCGCAGCAAAATACAAGCGTCTACAGACCATCGTAGAACGTGGTTACGAGCTGCAAATGCGCGAACTGAACAAAGATTTTGGCTGCATTACTGAATCTGAATGTCGTGAAATCATCGACATCATGGAGATGTACCATGCAATGCAAGAATCTAACAAGATGCTGGATGACGAAGAGCGCAGCAAAGTCGATCAACGCCGTCTGCAATTCCTTGGTTTTGATATCGCAACAGAAGCCCAACAAGTGCATTACGTTCGTTTCCTTGTGGATTCTGAAGGTCTATATCCTCAATTTGATAAGGCTGATCACCACTTCAACAGCCAAATGCCAATGCAGGAAAAATACCAGCGCATGTTGAAAACATGGCGCAACTGCCCTCGTCAGTACCATTTGTGTGCAAACGAATTGGCGCAAATTTTCAGTGCATAACGCACTAAGCATTTGAAAAGGAGAGTAAACGCTCTCCTTTTTTCATCTCCCCTGTCACGATTTTATCAAATCTCACCTGTCAGCTTTCTCTACGCTTTCCCAAACACCACCTAGAATTCACTGATATCGACGATTTATCGCCAAATAATTGATTTCTTATACTGTCATTCACAACACAAATTCTTCTCTCATTAAACAGTGATTCAAATGTCACTTTTGCAATAAATTCATAATTGTTAAGCAAAATTGGAAATCCCCGACTAGGCTTAAAATGAGAAAGGGAGTGATTGAAAGGTACCTATCCACCGTCCTCCGTTGCAGTGAAAAATTGTCCATAAAGCAAAGCCTTTGGCGTGACCTAACTGGGATTCGGTACAAACCAAATGCGATAACAGGGCGTATAAGTTCATACAACGAAGGACATATCAAAGGTGGGTAAGCCTGCGTCAACGTTCGTCGGTAGACTGACTATTAAAGGGGAAAGCGACATGAGTATTTTCGACCACTATCAATCAAGATATGAAGCTTCAAAAGATGAAGAGATGTCGTTGCAGGATTTCTTAGCCCTGTGCAAGGACGATAAAAGCGCTTATGCCAATGCAGCAGAACGACTTCTCATAGCGATTGGGGAACCAGAAGTCATTGATACTGCGCAAGATCCAAGACTGAGCCGCATCTTCTCAAACCGAGTGATCTCTCGCTACGAAACCTTCAAAGACTTCTATGGCATGGAAGACGCTATCGAACAGATCGTGTCTTATCTCAAACACGCCGCGCAAGGTTTGGAAGAACGAAAACAAATTCTTTACCTTCTTGGCCCAGTAGGTGGTGGTAAATCATCACTGGCTGAGAAGTTAAAAGCACTGATGGAAAAAATGCCGGTTTACGTGCTCAGCGCCAATGGTGAGCGAAGCCCAGTAAATGATCATCCTTTCTGCTTATTTAATGCTTCGGAAGACGGCGAAATCCTTAAGAAAGAATACGGTATTGAGCATCGCTACCTACGCTCTATCATGTCACCTTGGGCTGCAAAACGTCTGCACGAGTTTGGCGGTGATATCACCAAGTTCAAGGTGCTTAAGGTACGTCCTTCTATCCTAGACCAAGTTGCAATTGCGAAGACTGAACCCGGCGATGAAAACAACCAAGACATCTCATCATTGGTTGGTAAAGTTGATATTCGCCAGCTTGAACACTTTTCACAAGATGACCCAGATGCTTACAGCTATTCCGGCGCGCTATGTAAAGCAAATCAAGGTTTGATGGAATTCGTGGAGATGTTCAAAGCGCCAATCAAGGTGCTACACCCTCTCTTGACGGCAACTCAAGAAGGTAACTTTAACGGTACGGAAGGGTTGTCTGCTATCCCATTCGACGGCATGATTTTGGCCCACTCAAATGAATCAGAGTGGCAAACGTTCCGTAATAACAAGAACAACGAAGCATTCTTAGACCGTGTATACATCGTGAAAGTCCCTTACTGTTTACGTGTATCGGAAGAAGTGAAGATCTACCAGAAACTACTTGAAAACAGTGAACTTTCTAAAGCACCTTGTTCACCAAGCACACTCGAGACTCTGGCACAGTTCAGTATTCTGTCTCGACTCAAAGAGCCTGAGAACTCGTCCATTTTCTCGAAGATGCGTGTCTACGATGGTGAAACACTGAAAGATACCGATCCGAAAGCGAAGAGTTACCAAGAGTACCGCGACTTTGCCGGTGTCGATGAAGGTATGAACGGTCTTTCCACCCGTTTCGCGTTCAAGATTCTATCGCGTGTGTTTAACTTCGACCAAACCGAAGTAGCGGCAAACCCTGTCCACCTATTCTACGTGATTGAGCAGCAAGTTGAGCGTGAGCAGTTCCCTTCTGAAATGGCAGAAAAGTACCTCGAGTTCTTGAAGGGTTACCTTGTACCACGTTACGTCGAGTTCATCGGCAAAGAAGTACAAACGGCCTACCTAGAGTCTTATTCTGAATATGGCCAGAACATCTTTGACCGCTACGTGACTTACGCAGATTTCTGGATTCAAGATCAAGAATACCGCGATCCAGAAACAGGTCAGCTATTTGACCGTGCCTCTCTGAATGCTGAACTAGAGAAGATCGAGAAAACCGCTGGCATTTCAAACCCGAAAGATTTCCGAAACGAAATCGTCAACTTTGTGCTTCGTGCGAAAGCCAATAACAATGGTCTGAATCCAGTTTGGACCAGCTACGAAAAACTGCGCACGGTAATCGAGAAGAAAATGTTCTCCAATACCGAAGAGCTACTTCCGGTTATTTCATTCAATGCGAAAACGTCTTCTGAAGATCAGAAGAAACACGACGACTTTGTCGCTCGCATGATGGAAAAAGGCTATACCGAGAAACAGGTTCGCCTACTTTCTGAGTGGTACCTACGAGTACGTAAGTCATCCTAACCAGTTTGAGTTAGGTCGCTTGTGAAACATGAAGAGGGCTATTTCATGGCGCAATTTATAGACCGAAGGCTCAATGGTAAAAACAAGAGCGCTGTTAATCGACAGCGCTTCTTGAAACGCCATAAAGAGCAGATTAAAGAGTCGGTAGCTGACGCAGTGAATCGACGCTCGATCACAAACACGGAAACGGGCGAAGACGTTGCAATACCGCACAAAGACATCAACGAACCTATGTTTCATCAGGGTAAAGGGGGCGTGCGTGAGCGTGTGCACCCTGGCAACGACCAATTTATTACTGGTGACAAAATCGAGCGCCCGAAAGGTGGAGGCCAAGGTGGTGGCGCAGGAGAAGGTAATGCGAGTCCTGACGGCGAAGGCCAAGACGAGTTTGTTTTCCAGATATCCAAAGATGAGTATCTCGATATCTTGTTCGAGGATTTGGAGTTACCCAATCTTGAAAAAAATCAAATTGCTAAAATAACTGAATGGAAGACCCATCGTGCGGGTTACCAAACTGCAGGCATTCCGTCCAACATTGCCATTGTGCGTTCGTTGCAGCAATCACTTGCTCGACGCACTGCAATGACGGCAGGTAAAAAGCGTCTTCTCAATGAACTAGAGGATGAGCTTACTCGCATCAAAAACATCGAGCCAGCTCAACAGCTCGAGGAAAATCGTCTGAAGAAGGAAATTGAGGATCTGCGCAAGAAAATCGAAAGCGTGCCCTTCATTGATACCTTCGACTTACGTTTCAAGAACTATGAGAAGCGCCCTGTGCCATCGAGCCAAGCGGTCATGTTTTGTCTGATGGACGTTTCCGGTTCTATGGACCAAGCCACCAAAGATATCGCAAAACGCTTCTATGTTCTTTTATACCTGTTCTTGACGCGCACCTACGAAAATGTAGAGGTTGTATTCATTCGTCACCATACTCAAGCAAAAGAGGTCGATGAACATGAGTTCTTCTACTCGCAAGAAACGGGTGGAACAATTGTGTCGAGCGCTCTCAAGCTAATGAACGAAATCGTGCAAGACCGCTATCCTGTAGGCCAATGGAACATCTACGCCGCACAGGCATCCGATGGGGATAATTGGGCTGACGATTCTCCACGTTGCCGTGAACTCCTAGTGAATAAACTGCTTCCTAACTGTCAGTACTATTCATACATTGAGATCACCCGACGCTCACACCAAACGCTATGGCATGAATACGAGAAGCTTGCTGAAGCCTTCCCGAACTTTGCCATGAAAAACATCCGCTCTGTGGAGGATATCTTCCCAGTCTTCCGTGAACTATTCCAAAAAGAAACGGCGTAAGGAGGCTAGCGATGAATACCGCAACGAAAAACCTTTCGGGGGAAGCTTCGAAGAAGCGCAGAGAAAATATGCTTCCTGACGGCCCAGACTGGACGTTTGAACTGTTGGAGCGTTATCACAAAGAAATCAAGCGTGTCGCGGAGCATTATCGCCTCGACACTTACCCAAACCAAATCGAGGTGATTACCTCCGAACAAATGATGGATGCATACTCAAGTATCGGTATGCCCATCAACTACAATCATTGGTCGTTTGGCAAAAAGTTCATCCAAACTGAGCAAAACTACAAACACGGTCAAATGGGCTTGGCTTACGAGATCGTGATTAACTCCAACCCATGTATCGCTTATTTGATGGAAGAGAACACCATCACGATGCAGGCGCTTGTTATCGCTCACGCTTGTTATGGACACAACTCGTTCTTCAAGGGCAATTATCTGTTCCAAACGTGGACCGACGCCAGCTCGATCATTGACTATCTCTTGTTTGCGAAGAACTACATTGCGGAATGTGAAGAGCGATACGGGGTGCATGAAGTTGAGCAACTACTTGACTCATGCCATGCATTAATGAACTTCGGTGTAGACCGCTATAAGCGTCCCGAAAAAATTTCTATTAATGAAGAGAAAGCGCGTCAAGAAGAGCGCGAAGCCTATCTTCAATCTCAAGTGAACGAACTTTGGCGTACCGTTCCACAGGCAAAAACTAAAGAAGAAGATATCAAGATTCGTTTCCCAAGTGAGCCACAGGAAAACCTGCTTTATTTCTTCGAAAAACATGCGCCATTGCTGGAGCCTTGGCAGCGTGAAATCGTCCGAATTGTCCGTAAAGTCAGCCAGTACTTTTACCCTCAGAAACAAACCCAAGTTATGAATGAAGGGTGGGCAACATTTTGGCACTACACGATTCTGAATCACCTTTACGATGAAGGCTTAGTATCAGAGAAGTTTATTCTCGAATTTCTACATAGTCACACCAGCGTTGTTGCTCAACCTGCTTACAACAGTCCGTACTTTAGCGGCATTAACCCTTATGCGCTTGGCTTTGCGATGTTCAGAGACATAAAACGTATCTGTGAAGAGCCAACCGATGAGGATAAAGAGTGGTTCCCAGAAATTGCCGGAGCCGATTGGTTAGACACGCTTCACTTTGCGATGCATAACTTCAAAGATGAAAGTTTTATCAGCCAATACTTGTCACCAAAGTTAATGCGAGATTTTAAACTTTTCGCCATTAATGATGATGATCGTAAGAACTTCGTTGAGGTTGCTGCCATTCACGATGAGATGGGTTACAAACGCATCCGAGAGGCGCTAGCCGCACAATATAACTTAGCCAATCTAGAGCCAAACATTCAGGTATTTAACGTGGATGTGAGAGGCGATCGTTCGTTAACACTTCAATACGTCCCTCATAACCGAATTCCATTGGATAACAGTTATGAAGAGGTGTTGAAACATGTTTATCGCTTATGGGGCTTCGATGTGATTTTGGAGGAAGTAAAAGACACCGGACACCGAGAGATTCTCTCTACCTGTCCGAAACGCAATCAGTACGACACAAATATCTAGAACTCCCTTTCTACTAGTGAATAAAAGAAAAGGCTCCTAACTTAGGAGCCTTTATCTATCTAAATCAGTCAGTGCGGTGTATTAAGCTTACTTTGCAATAATTTTTCTTACCGCTTCAAGGTCGGCTTGCGTATCGACACCTGCTGCTGGCGCTTCTTTTGCAACCGCAACATGAATCTTTTCACCGTACCAAAGCACGCGAAGTTGCTCCAGGCACTCGATTTGCTCAAGTGCACTTGGTTGCCAATTCACATAAGTGTTGATGAAGCCAGCACGGTAAGCGTAGATGCCAATGTGACGCATCAATGGATTTACGATGGTTTTGTCTTGCTTGGCAAAGTTGTCACGATCCCAAGGGATCGTCGCACGACTAAAGTACATAGCGTAACCACGCTCGTCCGCGACCACTTTTACCGCATTCGGGTTAAAGACTTCTTCTTCCGATTCAATCTCAACCGCAAGCGTTGCCATTGGCGCATCGCAACCTGCTAGGTTGTCAGCTACTTGGCGAATAATAGACGGAGGAATCAATGGTTCATCACCCTGAACATTAACCACAATGTGGTCTGCAGGAATTGCCATTTTTTCTACCACTTCTGCTAGTCGCTCAGTGCCAGATTCATGGTTTGGCGAGGTCATACAAACCTTGCCACCAAACTGCTCTGCAGCCGCCGATACGCGCTCATCGTCAGTCGCAATAATCACGTCTTCAGCGCCCGCTTGTAACGCTTGCTCATAAACCCATTGGATCATTGGTTTACCACCAATGTCTGCCAACGGCTTACCCGGTAAGCGGCTTGACGCGTAACGCGCAGGAATGACAACCGTAAAAGACATTAGCGTCCCTCGTCCATGCTCATGGTTCTTGCTTCTGGTTCAAGGAGAACAGGAATACCCTCTTTGATTGGGTAAGCAAGGCGATCTAATTTGCAGATCAACTCTTGATTATCTTTATCGTACGTCAGCTTACCTTTGCACACAGGGCAAGCTACAATCTCAAGCAGACGGTGATCCATAAGTCGCTTTAACCTCTTTTATTCGATTTAAAATTCGTTCTGCATCATATTGTTCAAACTGAGCAGAAACAGGAAGATACCACCAATTGTCTTGCGCATAGCGGTCGCATTTAACGGCATCTTTTTCTGTCATAATCACATTCGCTCCTTGTTGAGCCAATGCATCTAATTCTTGTTGGTCAAAGTCCTGATGATCGGCAAACCCTTTCGTGACTTTGACATCCGCATTCATTGCGTTAAGTGTATTAAAAAAACGAGGTGGATGCCCAATACCTGCAAATGCGACTAAGTCTTTCAACTCACTCACATCCACTTGCTGCTTCGTCTTCAAATTGATCGCTTTAGACGGCGCTAAAGACATTGGCATTTCGCCATGCTGAGCTTGACCACCATTAGTGATGATAAAGTCGACTTCAGCAAGACGCTCTACCCCTTCACGTAGCGGACCAAGTGGAATAAGGCTTTCATTGCCAAAGCGGCGATTACCATCAACGATAACGAACTCGATATCTCGCTCTAAAGCGTAATGCTGGAGGCCATCGTCAGTAATAATGATGTCAACGCCAGTTTCAAGCAATGCTTTCACCGCATTAGCACGAATCGGGTCTACGGCTACTGGCGCACCAGTACGACGATGAATTAGCTTAGGCTCATCACCACAGTGTTTCGCTGGTGTATTATCATCAAGAACAAGCGGATACTGAGGTGCTTTTGCGCCATAACCACGCGATACCACTCCGGGTTTATAACCCATTAGTTGCAATTGCTCTACCAGCCACACTACCACTGGCGTTTTACCATTGCCACCAGCGGTAATGTTCCCAACGACCACAACAGGCACGGGTGCTTTGTAGGCATCTTTCTTGCCGACTTGGTATTGACGGCGTTTCGATTGGCTTATCGCACCAAACAACAAGCTTAATGGCCACAAAAGCGGCCATAGCAAATATTTAAGCGGATGGTTTTCGAACCAGATCTTTTCAATCACAGCGCTTAGGCACCAAATTGAATTCGATGGAGCTGGGCATAAGCGCCATCTTTAGCGATCAAATCAGCATGACTACCACGCTCAACGATAGCGCCTTCATCGACTACAAGTATTTCATCAGCGTTTTCGATGGTCGACAAACGGTGAGCAATCACCAGTACCGTCTTGTCTTTTTGCAGTTCATCCAGCGCCGATTGAATAGCACGTTCCGATTCCGTATCCAGAGCTGACGTTGCTTCATCAAGTACCAGCACAGGTGCATCACGTAGAAGTGCACGTGCAATTGCGACACGCTGGCGCTGGCCACCAGACAAACTCGCACCATTTTCGCCAATCATCGCGTCTAGGCCACCGTCCATTTTACCAATGAACTCCATCGCATGAGCCAGTTTGGCTGCACGCTCAATGTCTTCATGTGAGTATTGTTCTTCTGTCGCGTAAGCAATGTTGTTTGCAATCGTGTCGTTGAACAAATGTACGTTTTGCGAAACAAGCGCAAACTGCTCACGAAGATTCTTAAGCTCATAATCACGAATGTCATGACCATCAAGCGTAATTGAACCACTGCTTACGTCATAGAAACGGTTGAACAAGTTAGCAATGGTACTCTTTCCTGAACCTGAGCGCCCAACGAGAGCAACCGTCTTACCTTTTGGAATGTCAAAACTGACATTCTCAAGTGCTGGTTTTTCTGCACCTTCATAAGTAAAGCTGACATCTTTGACAGTTACATCGCCTTGCGCACGCTCTACTTTGAATTTACCTTCGTTCTTTTCTGGTTCTAGATCGACCAGTGCAAACAAGGTTTGGCTTGCCGCCATACCGCGTTGGAACTGTGAAGTAACATTCGTCAGCGCTTTCAATGGACGCATCAAACCAAACATCGCAGAGAATACAACCGTAAATGTACCCGGAGTCAACTGGTCTTTAATTGAGTCGATACTAGCAAGGTAAAGCACGACAACAATCGCGATAGATGCAATCATTTGAATGATCGGGTTCGCGGCTGCTTGAGCTGTCACTAGCTTCATGCTTTGCTGGCGCATCTGATTGCTGACTTTCTCGAAGCGTTTACCTTCGATGTCTTGACCACCATAACTTAGTACGACTTTATGACCTTTCAGCATTTGCTCCGCGGAAGCCGTCACATGACCCATCATGGTTTGCATGTTCTTTGAAATTTTTCTGAATCGTTTAGAAACGATACCAATACCCCAAGCAACAACGGGAGCAACAGCAAACAGTACCAAAGACAATTGCCAGCTGTTGTAGAACATCAAAACCAACAAGCCAATGATACTTGCACCTTCACGAACGATACTGACCAATGCTTGGCTAGTTGCAGCAGATACTTGCTCTGAGTCGTAAGTGATACGTGACAATAAGTTGCCTGTTTTTTCTTTATCAAAATAAGAAACAGGCATATGCATAAAGTGGTTGAACACCATTCGTCGAATTTGCATCACGACGTTGCCGGAAACCCAGCTCAAACAATAGGTCGAGACAAACCCACTCACACCACGAATAAACATCATGGCGAAAACAATTAATGGGAGTGTGCGTAGAAAGTCTGACTCTGCATTGCCAAAACCTTCATCAAGAAGTGGTTTAAGCAGGGAAATCATGTAGGTATCTGAAACAGCATTAACGACTAATGCAATGACAGCAACGATCAAACCGGCCTTATAAAGGCGAATAAATTGCCATAGACGCTTAAACGTCTGCCAGGTCGTTTCATCAGTATTTATCGACATAGAAGTGCTTTATTTTCTTACATTAAGACTCTTATTCTACTCCCTTACGCAGCATCTGCCTATACCAAGGGTCAAATGTCTCACTTCGTTTAACTTCGAAGTGCCAATTGTCTTGCTCAATAAACACCGATACTTGACCATCACTGCCTGTGTCTAACCAAAGCGCCTTGCTCTCATCATAAGCTGATACCACATTTTCAGCAGGCATCCCCCATTGATTACTTTTTGCGAGAGAAGCAATGGCTAATTTGGGGGAAACGGCTTGAACAAATTTGGGGTTCGAAGAACTCTTGCTGCCATGGTGAGGAACCAACATAACATCACTTTCTAGTTTCTCAGGCTCACGCATGAGTATCCATTCACTTATGGCTTCAATATCTCCCGTCAGCAGCAGACGGAAACCAGATTGAGAGTCGACTACCCTAATCACACAAGAGTGGGGATTGTAGGCACGTTGAACCAACTTCGGTGGCCACAACACTTCCATATTCAAGGATTGCCACGACCAGTACTCCCCTGCAACGCACGCTTTGTAGTCAGTGTAATTCTGGCTGCTGAACTTATTGGTCGGATTGAAAGCGCTTTCGATGTATTGACGACCTCCTGCATGGTCAGAGTCCGCATGGCTAATGATGACCCCATCAATGGAACCGTAACCTCGACGATGCAAAGTCGGGGCGATAACCTGCTCAGCAATGCTACCGCTCCCCCATCCTTTCCCTGTGTCATAAAGCAATACCTTGCCGCCTTTTTCGATTAATACTGCAAGCCCATGCCCAACATCGAGAACATCCACTCGCCATCGGTCTCTAGTTGAATCATGAAAGAACACCACACAAGTCGTGACCAAAAGTAATAAAAGCAGTCCGTTCGCCCGAAAAAAGCGACCAAGTGAAAGACAAGCACTTGCCACACCGACAAGAAGCGTTGCTTTTAAACTGAGAAACTGCCAACTCCCTGTGGCAAAGGGTAAAGACCAACTCAATGGCCATAGCGCCCAGTCCATGCCTTGCCAAAACCACGCCGAAATGAAATAAGAGCAAAGCGAAAACATGAGTGCAAGAAACATCAGAGGAACCACAATCATCCCAAACCAAGGTATAAATACTAGGTTATAAATAATTGAGGTTAGACTGGTGCCAGAGAAGAAATACCCGCTGATCGGCACGATCAACAAAGTAAGTACTAACTGTACTTTCAACAACAAGATCAACTTGCCCTTCCAATCCCCCTTGTGGCTCTGAACGGCATTCACCGCAAGCAGTACCGCAACAACAGAGAGATACGACAACCAAAAACTCAGACTAAGAGAAGCAAAAGGTTCAATGCAAAGCTGAATAGCGACTGCTAACAGCAATACACGCCAAGCGCTCCAATACACCAGCCAAAACTTTAATGACACATAAATAACACAGACAGAAAAAGCTCTTATTGTCGGCAAAGAAAAATCTGCAAGCCAAGCGTACAAAAACGCAGTGATAATCCCAATGACAGGTGGTAACAGCTGGAGATTGAAAAAAACATACCGAAGCGCAACCCCGGCGAAAATACCAAAACTGAATGCCATCCCAATATGCAAACCGGAAATAGAGACCAGGTGCAATAACCCACTATCCCGTAGCTGCTGCCAATCTTGATATGTTAAAAGTGAGCGGTCACTAAAGGCGAGCGCATTGATGAGTGGATAATGTTTGAGGCGCGAGATGCTTCCAGAAACCGACTGAATGATTTGCTGACGAACAGAGTACGAAGAACGAATCTGCCACTTGGCATTACGTGACGACGTTGCCCTTGCAACAATTCCCTGCCCAATGGCTTGTTGCTCAGAATCAAAACCCGCTTCATTTCTCAACCCTAGAATGGGTTTAAGTGAAATTTGAGTAGTAAAGTCACTGTTAACAGGCAGTGGGAAAGGGGTTATCAGACGGATTTTCGGTTTAAGAAAAGGTAACAGGTTTTGAGAATTCACCCCGCTAACCACCGCAATTCCTTCATATCCGTGACTTATTTGCGTAAAAGGGCTGTCAACTTTACCAATTATGGTAATATTCACCCCTGCTTGAAACAGGGCTTGTCTTTGATGTTCCATAACATTGCCGTGGACAATAACAACCATACAGCCCGAAATTACGCCTATGCTAATTAAGCCTCGACGTAATTTGATTATTGAGCCAATGGCAATTATTCCCAGCAGCAACCATCGCCAATCTGGCATCGTCGGCCACCATGCAGACGAAATAACGCTCGCGACAAATAATGCCAAGGTCCAACTTTTTTCTAAGAGAGTCATGTCGTCCTATGCCTAGAAAGCTGATAAAACGCTTCATGCCAGATCATGAAATGATCAAACGCCAAAAAGCACTAAAGGTCTTCGGCAACGTGTTATACAACCCAAACTTGTGGTGTTTAAACCGTCGCTCTGCATCTGGTGCTTTTGCTGTTGGCTTATTTATGGCGTTTGTTCCGCTTCCGAGTCAGATGATCATGGCCGCAGGTCTCGCCATCATGCTTGGCGTTAACTTACCGCTTTCTGTTGCATTGGTATGGATCAGCAACCCTATCACGATGCCAGTTCTGTTCTACTTTGCGTACAAACTTGGCGCTTTGGTTATGCACGTTCCTCCACAGCCATTCCATTTTGAGTTGTCGTGGGAATTCATCATGCAACAAATGAACACTATTGGACCACCGTTCCTACTAGGCTGCGCAATATGCGGCGTTGTATCAGCCATCATTGGCTATTTTGGTATTCGGGGGCTTTGGCGTTACTCAGTCGTGAGAAGCTGGCAAAAACGTAAGATAAGATAAGTACTTATTCTTCAATTAGCAGGTTGTAGAGCATCGAATGGAGAACAGTTAACGTTCGACATGAAAGGCGCTGTAACTCAAGTATGAAGTCTACCGAGCCATGACAGAGATAAGCTGAACATAGATAAAAGAAAGGACCGAGATTCGGTCCTTTTTTGTGCCTGCCGCTTGAGAGCGGCGGCTAAAGTCTTTCTTTCGATTACTTGGAACTCAATACCGCAGCAGGATTGAGCTTCGCTGCGCGAGAAGCAGGGTACCAAGTTGCTAACAAGCTCAACATGATTGCCGTTCCCGAAACCAAAGCCACATCAGGCCAATGCAACTGGGAAGGTAAGAAGTCAACAAAGTAGATGTCACCCGATAAGAACTGATGTCCGATTAAACTCTCTAACGCTTTAATGATGGGGGTTAAGTTTAGCGCGACAAACACACCAACAATACTGCCTGCAATACTTCCGAATACGCCCGAGAACACACCTTGCCATACAAAGATACGTTTAATTAACCCATCTTTTGCGCCCATGGTGCGTAATATCGCAATTTCTGCAGCGCGATCTTTTACGGCCATCATCAATGTAGAAACGATGTTGAAGCTTGCTACACCAATCACCAGAACCATCACCAAGTACATAATGGTGCGAACCAGTTGGATGTCGCGATACAAGAAACCAAATTGTTGTTGCCAGCTCTTGAGGTAGACATACACATCAATCAGACTACCGACTTCACGCACGATCGAAGGTGCATTAAGTACATCATCTGTCTTCAATGAAATCCCTGTAACACCATCGCCTAAACGTGCATACGCCTGTGCATCTTTTAATGGAACCAGAGCGAGTGAATGATCGATCTGGCCGTTAAGCGTCAAAAAACCTGAGACTTTGACTCGCACACGTTTTGGTGCTTGAACTTTGCTGGTGCTTCCCGTTTGCGGAATCATTAACGTAACGTAGTCACCAACCTCAACATTTAATTCGTTGGCAACTCCACGCCCCAGAATGACTTGCTGCTGACCAGCATAAAAATTCTGCCATGCTTGGGGATCAATAAAATCAGACATGTTTGATACGGCCTGCTCAAAAGCCGGATCGACACCTCGTACTTCAACGGCTTTAAGCTTGCTGCCTTTTTCCGCCAAACCAGTAAAGCGAACATAAGGCGCCGCCGCGACAACATGTTCATGACTCAATGCCTGATTCATAGTTTTGGTGTAGTTGTGCAGTGGTCCATTGACCCCTTCTAACTCACCATGCGGAATAACTGATAACACGCGCGATTGCAGCTCACGTTCAAAACCATTCATTGCTGAAAGGCCAATAATGATAACCGCAACGCCAACCGCAATACCAATCGTGGAAGAAAGCGAAATGAACGACACCATTTTGTTACGCTTTTTAGCGCGACTGAATCGGCCCCCGATCATCAGTGCTAGAGATGAAAACAAAATTAGCCCTCCGCAACCGCTGTTTCAGTGATAAAGCGATCCACCAGCAAGCCATCTTGCATATGCATTTGGCGATCCATTTTCGCGGCTAACTCGTTATCATGAGTAACAACTAAAAAGGCAATGTTCGACTCTTGGTTTAATTCACGCATCAAATCGTAAATCGCCAGAGCAGTGTTGTGGTCTAAGTTACCCGTTGGCTCATCCGCCAATACCAGATCAGGCTTGTTCACCAAAGCTCGTGCAATGGCTACGCGCTGACGCTCACCACCAGAAAGTTCGGACGGACGATGATCCATGCGATGACCTAACCCCACCTTTTCGAGTAGAGTTTGAGCAGCTTCTTTTGCTTGCGATACTTTCGTTCCACCGATCAGCAGGGGCATTGCCACATTCTCTACTGCTGTAAAATCCGCCAACAAATGATGGAATTGATACACAAAACCAAGGTGTTTGTTACGTAACGCGGCTTGTTTATTTGAACTCAATGCAGATAGGTCTTGGCCAAGAAAGTCGACCTCACCTTGTGATGCGTCGTCCAACGCACCAAGGATGTGCAGTAAAGTACTTTTCCCTGAGCCCGATGAGCCAACAATTGACACTAACTCACCTTTATCAATATCAAAGCTCACGCCTTTCAACACTTCTGTATCTAACGATCCCTCTCGGTAGACTTTACGAATATCACGACATTCTAATAGCTTATTCATAGCGAAGTGCCTCAGCAGGTTTAACAGAAGATGCTCGATAAGATGGATATACAGTTGCAGCAAGACTCAGAGCAATCGCCAGCACTACCACTAATAAAATTTGGAATGAATCGATAACAATTGGCAGATGGCCACCAAAGCTAAATAGCGCCACACCAGCCGCTTCCAGAATCGCATTGAGGTTAAGCGACAAAGCCACGCCTACCACTCCACCAACAATCGCGCCAATTACGCCACTGCTAGCACCTTGAACCATAAAAATAGCCATCACCTGAGATTGCTTCATCCCCTGGGTTTTGAGAATTGCGACTTCAGATTGCTTCTCCATCACCACCATGATCAAAGCAGAAATGATGTTAAACGCGGCAACACCGACTATTAAACCGAGCATCAAGCCCATCATGTTCTTTTCCATTTTAACCGCTTGGAAAAGTTCACCGCGTTGTGCACGCCAGTCACTCCACTGCCAACCTTCAGGCATAGGTTTATCTGCAAACTCAGTCACCATAAACGGGTCGGAGAAAAAGACACGCCAACCAGAGACCGTCTCTTTAGGTAAGCGCATCAACTTTGCAGCATCCGTCATGTTCACAATCATCAATTGTCCATCAACGTCCGAGCCAGTATTAAACAACCCCGCAACGGTAAAGTTACGCTGACTAGGAATACGTCCTAACGGAGTAAATTGTGATGCATTCGTTACCATTAAACGCACTTTATCGCCCATTGAGATTTTTAACGATCGCGCCAAGCTGTGTCCTAAGAAGACCTTATACTCACCCGCTTTTAAAGAAGACAATCGACCTGCGATTAAATGGTTTGAAATAGGGTCGCCTTGTTTTGGTTCAATCCCAATCAAGTAGCCCGCGGTCAATTGTGCAGAACTTTGAATAACCGCTTCTCCACGAACGATCGGTTCAGGCTTTGCCGTCATAGACATCTTCTGGATAAATTCAGGCGCCGTCGCTGTCATTGGCGTTTTGCCATCATGTTGTGAAATTACGGCGTGAGGCAACACACCTAAAATGCGCTCTTTTAGTTGCGCTTCAAAACCGTTCATGACAGAGAGTACGGTCACAAGCGCCATCACACCGATCGTAATGCCTGCAGTCGACATATAAGACACGAATCGACTGAACCTATCTCCGGAACGACCCCGAAGATATCTCAAGCCAATAAACAAAGAGATAGGATGATACATATAGGACAAACCAACTGGTTTTCTAATAGTGCTAAATAATAAGAGTTATCTTACCTTACTCTTACAATGAAGAAGACAAGATAATCGCTAAATTTGTCAACGACATGCAATAAGTCCATTTTTAAGCGAGAAAGTTCACCCAGACAAAACATGGAAACTTGATAACTTATTTCAGTTAGCGATAATCAGTGCCCTATCCCTCTCTTTCTTCAATGAAATGAGAGTGCTCGTTGGCAGAAAAGGACCGATTAATGACAGAGCAAGAATACTTCACCGTACACCACAACCTCACTCTTAATGTCGAAACATTAGGAGCGGACTTCGTTCTGCCTGATGAGGAAACCTTTGTCTCGGAAATTCCAACGCCTTTTATTGTCGCAAGCGAATTTAGCCATTTAGATATGCTGGCAGATAATGCACGCCTTGAACTACAAACTAAAGAGCTGAAACACGTCATCAGCCTGTTGGATACACAGAATTCAAAGCTCAACCTTTTACTTAGTTTTATGCTCTCTCAACAAGACGATGCAACACTGCGCTTTCAAACCACTCAGTTTGGAGCAAGCCAGCTCAGCTATCGCTCAGAAACTGAAATTGAGACTCAACAATTAGTGCGAGTAAAACTGTTCTTAGATTACCCTGCGGCAGCCATTTACTGCTACGCTCAGGTAGTGGCATGCGAGCCTTGTGACCGTGGTTTCATCACCACTCTGAGGTATAAATTGCTCAGAGAAGCCGACCAAGATTTATTGATCAAAGCCGCTTTGTACCAACAACAGAAACTACTGCGTCAGCGTTCACTAGAGCGAGATAACAAATAACGACCATGACAAAAGCAACGATTCTTTCCGTCACTAATCCGTCTGAACGTGGCGATAAAAAACAGCTAGGGAATTTACCTGGCGCGTCATTACCAATGGCCATTGCAGAACTGGCAAAACAACACTCAAGCCATTCAGTTCTTGTGGTGCCCGATCCACAAATCGCGCTAAAACTACAAGCTGAAATTGAGCAGTTTACAGACCAAACCGTGAGCCTGTTCCCGGATTGGGAAACCTTGCCATACGATAATTTTTCACCGCACCAAGAAATTATCTCAGACCGAATTGCACGTTTATACCAGTTGCCTCATCAACGTAATGGGGTGACGATCGTACCAGTCAGCACAATCTTGCAACGTCAGTCTCCGAGAGACTTTTTGCTGCAACACACTTTGATGGTTAAGACGGGCGACCAGTTCTCACTCGAAAAGCTACGTACTCAGCTAGAAAACTCGGGATACCGTCACGTCGATCAAGTGTTTGGACCGGGTGAATACGCCAGTCGCGGTTCGATCTTAGATTTGTTCCCTATGGGCAGCTCCGACCCTTATCGTATTGATTTCTTCGATGATGAGATCGACACGATACGAACTTTCGACCCAGAGAACCAACGTTCGATCGAAGACATCCAGCAGATCCAATTACTGCCTGCGCACGAATTTCCAACGACCAAGGTAGCAATCGAAGACTTCCGTACCCGTTGGCGTACACAGTTTGAAGCACGCCGAGAGCCTGAATCGATTTATATGCAGGTCACTAAAGGAACATGGCCTGCCGGTATCGAATATTGGCAACCATTGTTCTTCGATCACACAGAGACTCTGTTCGATTACTTACCAGAAGATTCGCAACTGATCATTTATGGAGACATCGAAGCAGCGGTCGATACTTTCTTAAATGACGTTGACTACCGTTACGATCAAAAGAAAATAGACCCACTTCGTCCGCTATTGGCCCCTCATGAACTGTGGCTAAAGAAAGACGAACTATTTAAGCACATCAAACAATTGCCTCAGGCCCTATTAAGCCTAGAGAAAATTGTTAAACGTGCTGGTCGTCAGAACCTAGCGGTACAGTCTTTGGCAGAGCTTGGTGTCCAGCAACAAAACAAAGAGCCATTGTCTCGCCTTCGCCAATTTAGCGAACAATTTACGGGAAAAATCGTCTTTTCTGTCGAATCAGAAGGCCGTCGTGAAGCGCTGACAGAACTGTTGCAAGGCATCAAAGTACGTCCCGTGGTTCATGGATCAATATACCAAGCACTAGATTCAAATGACCGATTCAGCCTGATACTTGGCGCTGCAGAACATGGCTTTATCCATGATGAGCTGAACTTTGCACTAATTTGTGAAAGCGACCTACTCGGCGATCGCGTTATCCAACGCCGTCGCAAAGACAAAAAAACCGTCAATAGTGACACCGTCATTCGCCACCTTGCCGAGCTAAAACCGGGGCAACCTGTCGTACACATTGACCACGGTATCGGACGCTACATCGGCCTGCAAACGCTTGAAGCCGGTGGTATGAAAACGGAATACGTTACCCTTGAGTATCAAAACGATGCCAAACTTTACGTTCCGGTTTCTTCCCTGAACTTAATCAGCCGTTATTCTGGCGGTGCAGAAGAGAGTGCACCACTGCATAAACTCGGCGGTGAAGCGTGGGCAAAAGCACGTCGTAAAGCCGCAGAAAAAGTACGTGACGTCGCAGCAGAACTTCTGGATGTTTACGCAAAACGCGAGCTAAAACCGGGGTACAAATTCGAGTTGGATCGTGGCCAATACGCCACATTCAAAGCGACATTCCCATTTGAAGAAACGGACGACCAATCCACCGCCATCAATGCGGTACTTTCGGACATGTGCCAAGCAAAAGCGATGGACCGACTCGTATGTGGTGACGTTGGCTTTGGTAAAACCGAAGTTGCAATGCGAGCAGCCTTCGTGGCAACAGACAACAGCAAGCAGGTGGCCGTATTGGTGCCGACTACCCTGCTCGCTCAGCAGCACTTTGAAAACTTCCGTGATCGTTTTGCTAACTTACCAATTCGTGTAGAGGTCCTTTCGCGCTTTAAATCAGCGAAAGAGCAGAAAGTGATCCTTCAAGACGTCGCGGACGGTAAAGTGGACATCGTTGTTGGTACACATAAGCTGCTTTCAAGCGACATTAAATTCAAAGATCTTGGCTTGTTGATCGTCGACGAAGAACACCGTTTTGGTGTACGCCAGAAAGAGAAAGTAAAAGCAATGCGTGCCGATGTCGACATCCTAACGCTGACGGCAACGCCAATCCCTCGTACGCTGAATATGGCGATGAGTGGTATGCGTGATTTATCGATCATCGCAACGCCACCAGCGCGTCGTTTAGCGATCAAGACGTTTGTGCGCCAGCATGAAGATTCGGTCGTTCGTGAAGCCGCATTGCGAGAAATTATGCGCGGTGGTCAAGTGTACTTCCTGCATAACCAAGTCGAAACCATCGAGAAAACCGCTGAAGACTTGCAAAAGCTGATCCCAGAAGCTCGTGTGACGGTTGCCCACGGTCAAATGCGTGAACGCGAACTAGAACGCATCATGAACGACTTCTACCACCAGCGTTTCAACTTACTCGTTTGTACCACTATTATTGAAACAGGTATCGACGTTCCGACGGCAAACACCATTATCATGGATCGTGCCGATAACCTTGGTCTTGCGCAGCTTCACCAATTACGTGGTCGTGTAGGTCGTTCGCACCACCAAGCTTATGCTTACTTATTGACACCACATCCGAAAGCCATCACCAAAGACGCCATCAAACGTCTTGATGCTATTGCTTCGTTAGAAGATCTGGGCGCAGGTTTCACTCTTGCGACGCACGATCTTGAGATTCGTGGCGCAGGTGAGCTATTAGGTGACGAACAAAGTGGTCAAATTCAATCGGTTGGCTTTACACTGTATATGGAGATGCTTGAACAAGCGGTTGAAGCATTGAAAGAAGGTAAAGAACCATCGTTGGATGACTTGCTTCGTGAGCAAACGGAAATTGAAATGCGTATTCCAGCCTTGTTACCGGATGACTACATCCCTGACGTGAATACACGCCTATCAATGTACAAACGTATTGCAAGCGTCAGCGACAACGAAGGCTTGTCGGAATTGAAGGTAGAACTGATTGATCGCTTTGGCTTATTGCCAGATGCAACCAAAAACCTTCTCTCTGTCTCAGAACTGAAAATTGGGGCAGGAAGTCTCAAAGCGAAGAAAATTGAGGCACATGATAAGGGCGGATTCATCGAGTTTTACCCTGATGCTGACATAAACCCAGCGTATTTGGTTAAACTCCTGCAATCACAGCCGCAAAAATTTGCAATGGAAGGTCCAACTAAGTTCAAGTTTAGCGTACCATTAACGGACCGACGAAAACGCATTCAGTTTGTTCAAGACTTACTGAATGATTTTAAACAGAATTTATTACCAACGAGCTAATAGTCGAATGAGAATACTGATCCCATTATTGCTTCTTTGTGTCTCAATGCCTACTTGGGCTGCGCGTCAATTTGATATTGAAGTAATTATTTTCAAGCGAGCAGTTAACGCTGAAAGTACCAGTGAATCATGGCCAAATGAGCTGCCAAAACTCGAAATGAGCAACGTAGGCAGCTTAGACAGTGAGTCTTACCGCCGTTCTAAAGGCGTCACTTTGCTACCACGTTCTTCTTTCCGTTTGAATGCACAAGAATCAGCATTGAACAATCACGCCGGCTTCAAAGTGCTTAAACACGTAGCCTGGCGTCAAGGCGACCGCGGCAAGGCAAGCGCGCCGATCTTCCATATCGTGGGTGGACGTGATTTCTCAGGCTCTTACAACGCTGACGGCAGCCAAATCAATGGCAATGCACAATCACTTTCAACCGATGGTTACAGTGAAGAAACCGTTAACGGTCCGCTCTACGAGTTAGACGGCAAACTTCAAATCTACGTTCAGCACTACTTGTTCGCTGAGACCACCATAGATTTACGTGAGCCCGCTGTACGTGAAGTTCGTATCGAGTCTCAGCCTTCTGAGCAAATGACGAATGAGTTAGGTGAAGTGGACGGCAACGTTCAAGTAGGCAACTTGGCAGAAGTTTCACCAACCATCACTGAAGAGAAGTTCTTGAAGAGCTTCCGCATGGATCAGAAGCGCCGTATGCGCAGTAGTGAAACTCACTACTTAGACAACCCATTGATGGGAATGATCATTCAAGTTCGTCGCGTTCGATAAGAGCAACATAAACATAAAAGCGCAGCACTGGCTGCGCTTTGTTTTATCTAGCGCCCAACAAGGAAGTCGTATCTATTCATGAGTCCAGATTTTGAAATCATCACCTCGCGCTTGGCACTCAAGCTTATTCCCTCAGAACAAGCCCACTCACTACAACGCTTGTTAGTTGAATCCCCTTCCCTACATCAATGGTTAGATTGGTGTGACGAAAACGTCACACTCAAAGACGCGCAGGACTTCCTTCTTGCCACTCGCTTAAATTGGGTAAAAACGGAAGCGTTTGGATTTGGTATTTATGATCGTGAATACAACAATTTACTTGGAATGGCTGCTGTAAACGAGCTTTACCATACATTCAACATGGCGAGTATTGGCTACTGGGTTGCAGATAAATACCAACGAAAAGGCTATGCACAAGAAGCAATTCGAGCACTGGCTGAATTTTGTTTCGCCAAGCTTAGCCTAACGCGAGTAGAGATCGTCTGCGATCCAGACAACATTGCCAGTCAAGCATTAATCGAATCAGTCGGAGCGAAGAAAGAAGCCATTGCTAGAAATCGTTTTATCTTCCACGGTAAACCAAAAGATGGCGTTGTGTATTCGTTGTTACCCACTGATTTGTAATTAATCGAATGAAAGTGTTCGATTTTAAGACAACAAAAAAGCCACCGACAGACGGTGGCTTTTCGTTTTGATTGTTTGTCTTTCTATCAAGTCAGCAATAGAAAGCCAAGTCATCAAATTAGTGTAGCTTCAAGTTTGGACGAAGTACGCGGTTAATACGGCCAACCAGCATCATCAAGCCAGTCTTAATTACGCCATGCAACGCCATTTGGTGCATACGGTATAGCGAGATGTATACAACACGCGCGATACGACCTTCAACCATCATAGAGCCTTTGGTTAAGTTCCCCATCAAGCTACCAACTGTAGAGAAGCGGCTTAGCGAAACCAAAGAACCATGGTCTTTGTAAACGTAGTCTTTCAGTTCGCGACCGTTAAGCTTAGCGACGATGTTGCTGAACGCTTGGCTTGCCATTTGGTGTGCTGCTTGAGCGCGTGGCGGTACGAATGAACCATCAGGTTGAGTACATTGCGCCAAATCACCAATAACAAAGATGTCATCGTCACGAGTGGTTTGAAGCGTACCTTTAACCACAAGTTGGTTGATACGGTTTGTTTCTAGGCCGGCAATGTCTTTGATAAAGTCAGGGGCCTTAATACCCGCTGCCCACACCATGATTTGCGCAGGAATTTTCTCGCCGTCTTTAGTGGTTAAACCGTCTTTATCCGCTTGCGTTACCATAGTAGCAGTACGCACGTTAACACCGAGTTTAACCAGCTCTTGGTGCGCCGCAGAAGAAATACGCGGTGGCAATGCCGGAAGAATACGCTCACCTGCTTCCACTAGGTTCACGTTTAGTTTGCTCGAGTCTAAGTCACCAAAGCCGTAAGTACGCAGCTCTTTCACTGCGTTGTGCAGTTCTGCTGACAGCTCCACACCCGTTGCACCCGCACCAACAATCGCAATATCCACGGTACCGTTACCATTTTTCGCGTGCAGTTTTAGGAACTCATTGTTCATGCCAGAACGGAAACGGTGCGCCTGTTCTGGACTATCTAGGAAGATACAATTTTCACGAACACCGGGAGTGTTGAAGTCATTAGACGTAGAGCCAATCGCCATCACTAGAATGTCGTACTCTAGTTCGCGACTTGGCATAAGAAGCTCGCCATGTTCGTCTTTAAGCTCACTAAGAATGATCACTTTACGTTCACGGTCGATGTCTTGAAGGCTGCCCATTTGGAAGTCAAAACTGTGGTTTTTCGCGTGAGCACGGTAACTCAATGCGTCCACACCTTCATCCAATGAACCAGTTGCTACTTCATGCAACAGCGGTTTCCACAAGTGGCTCGCTTTACGGTCTACCAGTGTAATTTGCGCACGGTTCTTACGACCAAGAGTGCGACCTAGCTTGGTTGCCAATTCAAGGCCACCAGCACCGCCGCCTACAACGATAATGCGTGTCACAATGTTATCCTCTACAAAAATGAATATATGGGTTCAGCTCGAAGCTCTGACTCACAGTCTTACTGTGGTAAAGCATCCAACCGATGAATTCTTTGGTCTCTAGAGGTGAGCTCACTTTTTGGATAAATCCAATGCCATCTTTAATGTGCGTGTTTGATTAACTTGCTGATATGGCATTGCTCGTTTGTCTGAAAGATACGATCTCAGACAAAAAATGGGCAAGTTTCTTACTCGCTCTCAATTTTTTTTGATATTTATCAAATTATTTTTACCAAGTTCATTATATAGGGCAATCTTTTGATGGCAACAAAAATCCTTGCTAGGAATACGGATTGGCTAATTTTCAACTGTTTAACGGTATCGTTTTCGTGCCACAAAAGGTTAAAACGATAAATCAAGATAATAAATCGCTACAAAATGTAAATATCTACAGAATTATTGCTATCAAGTTACGTCTTGCAAAAACAAAAACAGCACTTCGAAAAGTGCTGTTTAAACATAGTCAGTTTGTTCGTTTTTATGCAAGTTACGCGTTCTTGAATGCCTTCATCGCCTGCAAGTGGTGAGAGATCTTCTTGAATTTATGCGTTTGGGTTTCATCCCAAATGATGTCGTAATGTTTCTCTAATTCCGACGCCGTTTTTCCATTGTCGTGAATCTCATCTTCTTTCGACAAAATCACTAAACAACGCGCTTTGTTCTTAGCACGAAACTCCTCAACACACTTGGTCGCAATGTCTTCGTACTCTTCTGGACGATCAATACGTCCTGCCATTGTCTTCTCAGGATGCAAGTTCGGGTTGAACATCACTTGCTTAATGCCGCAGAGAAAACCGATACGCTCTGACCAATAAGCACCTAAACCAACACCACAGATTAATGGGTTCGAATCGTCAGATTGGTCAATCACCTTAGACACTTCTTTCAGCAGGTGCTGCATATCGTGTTTTGGATGAAGTGTACTGTAGTTGATGAAACGAATGTCATCATCGATGAATTGCAGTTGCAGAACTTTTTCGTGGTTACCTGGGCTTGTACTATCAAAGCCGTGCAAGTAAATAATCATGTGTACCTCTCCCTGTGACTTGCTGGTACTTTCACTTTAAACTACCACTATTTCCTTATGGTTAAAGAGGAAAAAGCCATCAGTTCTCAAAACAGTGATCTTCCATACATAATAAGTCTTTAAACTCGTATGCACTGCTCAAGTATTGTTCATCATCCCATAATTTGTAGGCCAATAAATACCAAAGCATCGCCATCATTCGAGTTCTTGGCATCCACGCTCGCACGCCTTCCAACCATAAAGCGACGTCTTCAATGCCACGAGTTTGGCAATACTGTTCTACACCTTGTTCAATAGGCACGTCGGCGAGTTGCAGAATCAAGGTTAAATCGAGCCTTGGGTCCGCTAAGCCAGCATACTCCCAATCGATCACTTTCACGCCCTCTTCGCCTCGAACTAAGTTGTAACACCCAAGATCAAAATGACACAGCGCTGCAGGGACTTGCGCCACGCTTGGCTCAGAACGCCACTTTAGATAAAGCGCTTCGTACTCAGTGCCGACGTACTGGCCAGCCAGTTCCAACCAATAATGGTCGATGCGCGAAAGATACGAGAACGGTACTAAAGGAACCGCCTTTGCAGGATATTCATGAATCCTAGCAGCAATCGGCAATAGCTCTTCAATATCAATACCTGGCTTCGTCAGCGTTTCACCCGGCACCCATTCCACTAACAAACCTTGCTCATGCACAAAGACAGGCTTTGGTCCTAGGTTGAGAGGGGCAATCGCGTTAAGCACTTGATATTCGTTATGACGAGATATAGCAAAGGCCTTACACACGTTGCTGGTCGGGCGCCAGACGTAAGCAAGGCCTTCTGAGGATTCCAACCGCCAACAGCGATTGGTTAACCCACCAGTGACGGTTTGTACCTTCACTGGTGGAGAAGCAAAGAAGCTATCAAGGGTGTTAAGACTTGGGTCTAATTGTTTCGCTTGTTGCCAAGAAAACCACGCCATTAATGACTTCTCCACTCAAGGTCGTAGGACCAAATAGAATCAATTAAAGACCAAATAGGCTCTTCGATTGCTCTTTACGGATTTCCGTTTCATCCGCCCATTCGATCAGGCCAGTTTCTAGATCCATCAGACGCATCGTCATTTTGTAATATACGTCTTTGTCGCTACCCGCATCTTTTACGATGCTAGAAAGGTTACCGTAAAGCATGTATTGCGCACCGACCATTTTACCGAACTGAATTGCCGTACTTTGGTTCACTAGCTCATCCGTATTTTGGAAGTTTAGTTGCTCACGAACTGACTCAACACGATCCATATCCACGAAACGGAACTTACCTGAGTTCAACATCTTAGTAGAAATAGTGTCGGTGATAGACTCCGTATCGATGTGCTCACTTGTTTTGTTCTTGATGCGCTCAACAAATACGATAGGACGTTGGTCACGAGTAATTGCTGCCACTGAACCTGACATCATCATGCTGTCTACCATTTCACCAGCAATTTTTTGTAGATCCGTCGAGCCGAAATCGATGGTTGTAGTTTCAGTCGCTTGCGCATCACCGTAAGAGACTTTGTTTGAACAACCACCCAAAATGACGGCAAGACCTAAAAGAGCAATAATACTTTTTTTCATGAGAGTTCCTTAGTTTGTGTTTCATCCCAAGGCGTCTCCACCTTGGAAAAGCAGCAAGCTGCCTAAAATTATTTACCCAAAAGTGGGTTAGTTATCTAGTGCTTCGCGAATTTGTACACGGAATTGGGTACCGTTTGGATTCACTGTCACTTCTGACAGCGTCACTTGCTCAAATCCACGTACGATCATTTTTCGCCAAGGGCCTGGCTTGGTGTTCACTTCCAACCCAGAATTGTCATACCAGTAAAAACGATAAAGGATTTCTTGGTCACCTTTGTAGTTGCTACTTAGTTGTACAACACCGCGTGGACGATCATCCACGTAAGTCGTCGTAATATTATCGACTAATAAACGACTGCCCATTACGTTATCGTGGAAGAATACTTTTTGTGTTTGGCCGTCAATTCGGATACCCGCGGTATTATCAGCGCACCCCGCTAAACCGATGATCATTACCAAGCCAATAAGCCATGCTTTCATTACAATCTCCCTAATTGTTTGTGCCATACCGTTGAATGCGTTCCCTGTCGAGAAACCCACACCAACGTGGTTTGCTGTGCTGGCACTTCGAATTGATACACCTGATCGCCAACGTTTAAGCTCTGCAGCCCCGGTTTCACGACTTTCGAAGCCGTTTTCACCGTACCTGGTAGCGTCTGCCAACTTCTGGTATCAGGTTGTTCGGTTAATGTATTCCACACATTGAAAAGAATGTTGCCGACATCATCGCCTTTTGCCGCTTCTTTTCGGATTCTGTCTTTTGCCCAAACACGAATCGCTTGGCGAATCACAATCGTGGTCAAACGTTCGTGCAAATCGTTTTGCGCCATCGCGTTCACATCAGTCAGTGTGCTTGAAGGTAGCTTGTTGCCATTGAGCGCAACATCTCCAAAACGCTGTGTTCCACGTTTCGGGTAGTAAGGCAGCGCAAGCGAATAAATCGCACCGTCGCCTCGGCTATCATAAATCGGCAAATCAATGCGCCAACCTTGCAGTGCTTCCACCACGCCTTGCTCGTCTATAACGATCACGCGGCCTTGTGACTTACTCAGTCCTGAAGGCGCTTTGCCGTAACGTTTTTCCAGCATACGAAGGTCTTGACGCATACCGAGCTTTTTCGCGGCATACATTGCACTTTCAATCACTTGTTTGTTATCTGGCATCACAGCGAGCGCGCGACGATAGTCTACGTACGCACTGTTCAAATCTCGTGACGCTTCATAAAGCAAACCTGAAAGGTAGAACAAGTAACCGTTTTGTACGGAGCTAAGCTTTTTACCGGCATCCGGATAGTTCGCAAGTACACTACCCAAGTTGGCAGACATACCTTGCTTCTTAAGATCCTTTTCGGCCTGCTTTAGTTCCTTTTCACGAGCTTTCTTTGCAGCTTCCTGAACTTGATTGGCTCGGCGCATTTCAACCAAAGCTCCTTCAAGATCATTTTTCTGTAAGTAGTTAAGGCCTAAATACAAATGCAAAAAGCCGAGTTCATAGTCGGCTGGTTGGTATTCATTTAGATTGTCGTTAACGGCTAAAGAACCCACGTTGGTCGCCGTCTCCGTGACAGAAATCGTGGCACGGTCTTGTTGCTTACGTACTGCACGGTCGCTGTCTTCAAGCGAGCTCAAACTGGTTGGGTAATCTGCTGCAAGAAAAGAGATTCGGCCTTGCTCGAAATTACCAAGTATCTCGCCACCTACATCGCTTGATTGAAGTTGCTCAGCTTTCGCGTATTCACCTGCAACGACCGCTTGGTAAACTTCTTTATTTTGGTCACTGTAATGACTGAACAGGTTGCCAGCGGATAAATTCGCACACCCTGTCGCGAGCAAGGTCCAGCTAATTAATCCGAATAGCTTCACACCATGTTTCACATTTATCTCCACAAATGTGTCGTTCGAGGAATAAAGAAGTGGATGACGTTCTTCATCCACTTCCTTCTAAAGATTAGCTCAATACCATAGGACCTAAAGGACGACCGCCCACTAGGTGCATATGAATATGATAGACTTCCTGACCGCCATGTGAGTTACAGTTTACGATTAAACGGTAACCGTCTTCTGCAATGCCTTCTTCTTTCGCTAGTTTTTTCGCTACGGTGAACATGCGTCCCATCATTGCTTCATCATCCGCTTCCACATCATTTGTGGTTGGGATTAGCTTGTTTGGAATGATAAGGATGTGGCTTGGCGCACGCGGATTAATGTCGCGAAATGCCGTCACTAGCTCATCTTGGTAAAGGACATCTGCTGGGATTTCTTTGCGAATAATTTTGCTAAAGATGGTTTCTTCCGCCATGGGTACTCCATTTTATAAGGTGTGTAACCTATTTAGTATGCGCTAAGCCAAAAGCGAGCTCAATAAAAAACAGTGTTCACTTAACATTATCAATATAACTCGTGACGTTGAAGCTTTTTTTGTCGTGTGCGTCATAAAACGTGCGTCGCAAACTCAATACAATCCGATGAATTTTGTTACTTTTTTAAGACAATTCTTATTTACGTTGTCTATTTTTGGGAGAGGAAGCTCACTTATGCGAGGTTCAGTAATTAAACGGATGTATGCAGGCTTCGCGCTGATCATCGTCCTTTTCGCGGTCACGATTGCCATTATGATGGGGGGCATGAATGATATTCACGGCAAATTTGAGACAGTATCTAAATCATCACTTCCACTGGTATCCCTATCCAACCAAACCAGTGTCGAGCTACTTTCTGCGGACAAATCTTTCAAAGACTTCCTGACCACGGAGAATAAACAGCGCATGGATGAAATGCGTCAGGAGTTTGCTAAATCTCAACAACGATTCGAAGGCACATTAGGCCAACTTGAAGTGGCCAGCCAAATCTACCCTTCCCTAGCAGAACCTTTTTCTCAGCTTAAAGAACTTGAGCAGAGCTACTTTACCGAAGCAAAGGAAGCAATGGACAACTACGAAGCGATGTTTGCGGCACAAGAAGAAGTGCAGAAGTCTTCTCGTCGTTTCCAAAAGCTCAACACCGAACTTTCCGTTGGTCTGAAAGAATACGTAGCCGATCAATCAAGCATCTCAGTCAAAGTGATGGCAAAAAGCTATTTCATTAAGCTAAAAGATGCAGAGGTGATCACATCGGACGCATTGGCTAGCTCAAATCCAGAGTTTGTGACTCAAGCCGTTGCGAAAAACCGTAAAGCGGTTACGCACCTGAATTACGCATTTCGTGGATTGGTTACTCAGTTACCTGAGCTTAAAAAAGCCTTTGGTGATTCAGTGGATCAATTTACTCGAGACGTAGGCATGCGTGGTGGTGTATTAGACCAACACAACAACTACTTATCTGCTCGTTCTGCGCTGTACAACAATATCGCAAATCTAGCGACTAAAGTTGATTCAAGCATGTCGATTCTGGAGCAATTTACAACAACAGCGACAGACAAATTGAATGAGTCTCTGACCGATGCAGGTGACATCTATTCTGCTGGTGTAACCAAAGCTATTGTGATCGCAGTGATTGTGGTTCTGTTTGCGACGGCTATCGGCTATCACATTGCACAAAGTGTACGTGAACCATTGACTCGTATCTTGAAGGTATTAGAAAGCTTGACCGAAGGTGACATGACGCAGCGCATCGATAACCGTTACAACAACGAGTTCAGCCGCGTGAGTGGTCACATTAATACGTTGGCAGACAGCCTGCACAACATTCTTGTGAAATTAAATGATGCCTCAGATAACCTTGCATCTACCGCATCAACGAATGAACAAACTTCTTCTCAAGCGCAATCTAAATTGAATGCGCAGCGCGAGCAAACCGCGACCGTCGCAACCGCAATGACAGAGATGTCACATTCGGTGCAGGAAGTAGCGCAAAGTGCACAAGGCTCACTTGAAATGGTTCAGCGTGTAGAAACCGCCTCGGACCAAGGTCGAAATGTCATGAACAGCAACATTTCGACGATTAACCAACTTGAAACACGCTTGAACGAATCGGTGTCTGCCGTTTCTGAACTGCAAAAGATGAGTGGTCAAATTGGCTCGATTCTGGATGTGATTCGTAACATTGCCGAGCAGACCAACTTGCTTGCCCTAAATGCCGCAATTGAAGCTGCACGTGCCGGCGAACAAGGTCGTGGTTTTGCGGTCGTCGCAGATGAAGTTCGTGTGCTTGCCTCCAAGACCACACAATCGACAACTGAGATTGAGGCAATGATCAGTAACCTACAATCAAGTTCGCAATCCGCTAACCAAGTCATCCAAAGTTGCATGAGTGACATGGAAATGTCAGTAGAGCAAGCATCGAAAGCCAATAGCTCAATGGAAGAAATCCAAGCGCTTATTATCGAAATCAGCCAAATGAGTACGCATATTTCTCAGGCGGCAGCAGAGCAAAGCGAGACGTCAGCTGACATTGCACGCAATATTGAAGACATCAACAGTATCGCAGATGAAAGCTACCATGCGATGTCGAGCATCGCTCAGACCAGCGAATCGTTAACCCAACTGGCTCATCAGCAAAACGAGTTAGTTCATCGATTTAAACTATAAGAGCAGCATCGACAGTTAACAGATTTTTTGCAACCAACTGTATAAGGGCGACTTTTTATTGAAGTCGCCCTTGTTTTTTATGAGCCTTGTCTACATATGGTTAATATGGCTTGCTCATCCCTTTTCTTTTCTCTTTTCGAGCAAGCCAAATAAGAAGGAAAATCTATGGCTGTTCATGTTGGTATTATCGACCAAGACCCAGTGAGATTGGTCACTCCTCTTTTGGATAATCGCACTGTTAGCACACATATCGTCTTCATCGGCGACAAAAGCCAATCTGATATGTACGAGCGACTGAGTGCCGTGTTGGAGCAGCGAGAAATTACTTCTGAATTTTTTGAAATTCCTTCTGTTGTAAACACTTCTCTTATTAAGCAATCGATCCATAAATTGGCAAAAGACCTCCATGATAGAGGTGAAGAAGTAAAACTGAATGCAAGTTGCGGCCTTCGCCACCGACTGCTTTCTGTGTATGAAGTTTTCCGTACGTACCGCTGGCCAATCTTTGTCGTTGAGCCAAACAGCGACAAACTTTGCTGGCTGTATCCTGATGGTAAAGAAGACACGCAAGTTGAAGACCACATCACCATCTCTGATTACCTGACTATCTTCGGTGCACGCGGTGAATTCCACCACGTCGATCTGCCTCCTCAACTAGACCAAAAACTTTATGAACTGGGTGAGCGTTGGGCTTCTAATGCGCTAGAACTTGGTCCTGGACTGGCGACGCTTAACTATCTTGCGACGACATGTCGTAAAGAACAAAAGTTAGATGTAGAGCTTTCTGAGAAGCAGCAAGGCTACCGTGAACTGAATATGCTTCTGACTGATTTGGTGGAAGCAGAAATTGCAACCTATGAAAATGGGGTTCTCACCTTTATCGATGAAGATGCTCGTCGCTTCTCAAATGGTGAATGGTTAGAAACGTTAGTTCACAGCACTGTGAAGCAAATCCAAGACACAATGCCGACTATTCAAGACCGATCGTTGAACGTTCAGGTTTATCGCAAACTCGGCGAAAGCGAAGTTCGTAACGAGCTTGATGTGGCGACTGTGGTGAACAACAAGCTACACATCATCGAATGTAAAACTAAAGGCATGCGTGATGATGGCGATGATACCTTGTACAAATTGGAGTCATTGCGCGACCTTCTAGGTGGTCTGCAAGCGCGAGCAATGTTAGTTAGCTTCCGCCCACTGCGTCATAACGATATCACACGTGCAGAGGACTTAGGGTTGGCTCTTATTGGCCCAGACGAGCTGAAAGATCTCAAAACTCACCTAAGTGCTTGGTTTGAAGCCGCCGGTGGTTCTGACGAAATCTAATCGTCGATATAGATCAAAAATCAAAAAAAGCAGCCTCGAGCTGCTTTTTTATTGCGTCAGATTTGTTGTTTGAATACTCAGACAAAACTGCCAGATAGAAAAAACCAGAGGCGAACCTCTGGTTTTTCCCGTTTGTTTAAATGCCAACTAACCGTTGTGCTTAAAGCATCTTACGCGCTGCTTCTACTACAACTTTAATTGAGCGAGCTTCCGTTTCTTTCAGCGTTGCATGATCTGGAATCTCTTTTTGTGTACGGTTGATGATAACACCCGCCACACAACCTGCTTTCAAGCCAGAGCTTGCACACATGGTTAGCAGTGTTGCTGACTCCATTTCGAAGTTCAGAACGCCCATGTCTTGCCACTCTTGCATAGATCCTTGGAAACGCTTAACAACACGACCAGAGAACGTGTCGTAACGCTCTTGACCAGGGTAGAAAGTGTCACTTGAAGCAGTCACACCCATATGAACGGTTGCACCAGACTCTTCAACAGCCGCTTTCATTGCTGTTGCGATTTCGAAGTCTGCTACTGCTGGGAACTCCATTGGAGCAAAGTGTAGGCTCGCGCCATCTAGACGAACAGAACCTGTCGTAACGATCATGTCACCTACGTTTACGTGTGGCTGGATTGCACCAGTAGTACCAACACGTAGGAAAGTGCGAACACCAAGCTGAGCTAGTTCTTCTACTGCGATAGACGTAGATGGACCACCGATACCTGTAGAACAAACCACAACAGGTTTACCGTCTAGCTCTGCACGGTATAGCGTGTATTCACGGTGACTTGCTAGAAATACTGGGTTTTCCATTTCTTCTGCGATTTTTTGTACGCGTGCAGGATCGCCTGGAATGATTGCTAGAGTCGCACCATTAAGATCCGCTTCAGTAACACCTAAATGGAATACAGCTTGAGACATAAGTCGCTCCTTGTTGTGGCTTATTTTGTAAGCAATAAGCTCATTAGTAAGTTGTTGGGTACAGATGCACTGTAGCGAACCTTTTACCAACATAGAGTGATCATAATCACAATGAAACAATGTAATAAACTTACACTTTCAAATAAAAACGGTTTTGATCACACTTTGAAAGCCATAAAGCTATTGTGTTGCATAATAAACAGTGACTCTTCAATCAAATCATTCAGGAAAATGATTTCAATCATACAAATACAAAAGCCCGAGACGAATCCACCTCGGGCTAATAATTAATCGATTAGATCGTGAAATTACTTTACTTGTTTGGACTCGAATCGAAGCAATCTCAAAGCATTTAGAGTCACCAAGGCCGTAGCACCACTGTCAGCAAGTACCGCAACCCATAGGCCTGTAATACCTAACAAACTAGTCACTAAGAACACCCCTTTTAAACCCAAAGCCAAAGCAACGTTCTGACGAATGTTATTTAATGTTGCGCGTGATAGCTCAATCATGGCTGGCAGTTCCACCAAGCGGTTGTGAGTCAACGCGGCATCTGCAGTCTCTAAGGCAACGTCTGTTCCGCCTCCCATGGCAATACCAATGCTGGATGCTTTCATTGCTGGTGCATCGTTAATACCATCTCCGACCATCGCGACAGTGTGTTGCGCTGATATCTCTTCCACATAGTGCACTTTATCCGCTGGTAACAGACTGGCTTTGTAATCAAGACCAATCTGGTTAGCAATAGCTTCTGCACTACGTGGGTTATCACCGGTTAACATGACTGATGAGATACCAAGTTTCTTAAGTGCAGCAACCGCTTGCTGGGCGTCTTGGCGAAGCGTGTCTTGCCATGCGATCAAACCAATGACTTCATGATCATGACGAGCAATAACGACCGTTTTACCCTGCCCTTCTAACTCAACCACTTGTTGCTCAACCTGTTGCGATATTGGGAAGTCTGCTTTCGATGGTGCGATGACTTGAACCAACTTCCCTTCAACCACACCTGTCACTCCTGAACCAACCTGCGCAGTTTTATCTGCCGCTTCAGGAATATTGATGCCTTGCTCTTGCGCTTTACTTACCAGCGATAACGCTAGTGGGTGACTTGAGCCAATCTCAATCGACGCCGTTAAGCTTAATAGCTGCTCTTCTGTTACATCGAATGGAACCACGTCAGTCACTTGCGGTTTACCTTGTGTCAAAGTACCTGTTTTGTCGAACGCGACAGATTCAACACGTCCCAACAGTTCCAACGCTGCACCGCCTTTGATCAAGGCACCTCGTTTTGCTGCCGCGGCTAAACCTGAGGTAATCGCTGCAGGAGTAGAGATAACCAAAGCACATGGACATGCGATCAATAACAATGCTAAACCGCGGTATACCCATGTCTCCCAAGGCTGAGCAAACAGCAATGGTGGTGTGATAATGACAAGTAGCGACACCAACATCATCAAAGGAGTGTACCAACGGCTGAACTTATCTAAGAAGCGTTCTAGTGGAGCTTTGCGTGATTCCGCTTCTTCTATCAAATGAAGAATTCGGTCAATCGCGTTTTCACCTTGGCGAGATGTCACTTGAATTTGCACGACTTTGTCGACAACCACAGCGCCAGCCATGATTTTCCCACCTTCAATGTGTTCAACTGGTAGCGATTCACCGGTAAGAGCACTTTCATCAAAGCTTGCGGCTTGATTGATAAGAACACCGTCAGCAGGCATACGACCACCCGGTGCCACTTCAATCACGTCACCCGGCTGAAGTTGAGAAGCAGGGACTTCTTTACGCTCTCCGTTCACAATCAAAGTCGTGTTTTCTGGCACTAAATCCATCAGAGCCTGAACACCGCTACGAGCACGGGAGGATGCATATGCTTCTAACTTTTCACCAATAAGGAAAAGCAATAGCACCATCGCAGCTTCTGCGGTTTCACCAAGATACAGCGCACCTAAAGCCGCCACACTCATGAGCGTCTCGATAGCAAAGGGCGTTCCACTGCGTGCGAGTTTGAAAGCTTTCATTGCCACTGGGTATAGACCCAACAAACAGGTCAAGGTAAACAACCACGTGCTCAGCATCGGATTAACGTCCGAAATAAGACCGGCAAATGCCATCGCACCTGCAATAGAAAGTATCTGAGCATTGTCTTTGATGATACCTAACCAACCCTTCTTCTCAGCTTTTGGCTTTGGAGCATCGGTCGAAGACAGTGGGAATCCTGTTTGTTGTGAGATTTGTTCAATCACAGGCGCAAGAGCGCGATTGTCAAAATCAACCACCAGCTTTTCCGTCGCAAACAAGACTTTGGCCTTGAGTACACCGTCTATAGAAGAAACGGCTTTTTCAAGCTTTTGGGCACAGGCAGGGCAATCCATGCCAGACACCAACCAGCTATGGCGAATGGAGGTTTCTATGGGTTCGGCAGGGCCTTCTTCATCAGCAGGGTCATTACTACAACCACCACTGCTGCTGCAACATGACTCTTCTGAAGCCATAACACTGGCTTGAGTGATATTTAAGGTTGGTTTTGTTGGTGCGGAACAAGACTCCGTAGCACCTATTGCCACCGCAGATTTGATTTTGCCTGATTGGCAACCTTGATGTTTATTACACATAATTCACTTTCCTTATTGGTGATAAGTCTTTACCTACCGTAAAGAATAAACCTTGGAGCTTACTCCAAGGTCAAGAGTGTTTATGTGAAATTATTAAAATTTACGCTTTTTCTTCTTCTAAGGTGGTGACGACTTCATCGATCAAAACCGCATCGTGAGAACAGAAAGGCTGAGTATTTACGCACGTTATCGCAGGGTCGTCTTCCACCAAGTCTTCGCCAAAGTTTTGCATCAGATCTTTAATGTGTTTATTTAGCACAACCAATGCCAGCAAGCCGAACACGATGGTACCGACCGCTTGTCCATAGAGCACACCAAGCGCGCCATACCATTGCGCCCCAAAGTACACAAAAGGTAAGGTACCAATCGTCGCTTTACCTAAATTCAATGCTGTCGAGTAAAGTGGCTTACCAAGGTTGTTAAACGAGGTATTTGCCACAAACAGAGTGCCATTGAACACAAAGCTGATTGCCACATAAGTGCAGAAGGCCACTACAATGATTGCAGCATCACCAGTAAGGCTAAACATCGCAACAATGTAGTCTTGCAATAGATACAGTACAACGCACACCGAAAGTGTATAAATCGTGGTGACTAACAACGAGTCCGTCAGCGTTTTTTTCACGCGATCCATTCGCTCTGCACCAAAGTTTTGTCCAATAATCGGCCCTACCGCACCTGATAAAGCAAAAATCACAGCAAAACAGACTGGCGTCAAACGTCCAATAACGGCAAAACCAGCCACAAAGTCTTCCCCAAAATGCGCAATGTGCGTCGTTACAATAGCGTTCCCAATAGGGGTTGCGGTATTAGTAATGATAGCGGGCACAGCAATGGCTAGAATTGGCTTAAGGTTGTTTTTGAGGATGCTGTAATCCGGGAATGAAACCAACTTGTGCACTTTCACTAATGGATAGAGCGAGAAAGCCAATACGGTAAATCGAGCAATAACCGACGCAGCTGCAGCCCCTTCAACATTCCATTTGAAGACAAAAATAAACAGAGGATCAAGAATAGCGTTAACAATGCCACCCGCTAAGGTGGCCCACATGGAACGTTTAGCATCTCCCGCCGCACGCAAACCTGCGCCTGCTGACATGCCTAAGGCGAGAATAGGAGCACTTGGAAGTAGAATATTAAGGTAAGCTTCGGCTCTTTCAGCGGCAACGCCCTCTGCACCAATCGCAGCCAAGAGCTCGGGAATGTGCATGTACATGCCAATAGTGATAACCAAGCTGATCATAAAGGCAGTGAGCATGATACTGCCGCTCATCAACCTCGCTCGGTCAAAGTCCTTTGCACCAATAGACTTGGAGACCAGTGCTCCCATTGCGATTGACGTGCCAATCGAAGCTGACGTTGAGAAAAAGATCAATGTCCCAGCAAAACCAACGGCAGCCGCTAATTCAACTTGCCCCAACATACTGATAAACAACATATCGAGTAAATCGACGACGAACAACGCCATCAAACCAACTGAACCTGCGCCAGACATCACTAAGATGTGGCGCATGGTAGAACCTTGGACAAACTTCGCGTCTTGCGTGGACATATTCTTCCTCAACGACAAAAAGACGCCGAGGCGTCTTTTGTCTGAACTTTTATTATTTTGGCTTTAAACAGGATGTTTGAAACATTCGTTTAGCGTCTTCCCGATAGCCCTCAATACATCACGGCGAGTAATTACACCGACGAGCTTATCTTTATCATCCACCACTGGGTACATTTTCGGTTTCCCCACCTTCATCATATCTGCTAGTTCTATGATGGACATTTCTGGTGACACAGACAGTGCATCTTCGTGCATGCACTCTTCTACTGTGTGGGTATCCTGACAGTGGTAACTGGCTTTAACGAGTTTGTCTAAAAGGTCTTGTTCAGAAAGGAATCCAATGACTTTCTCGTTTTCGTCGATAACGGGACCACCTAGAGTAACACTTTGCATCACCTTATCCAAAGCCGCTGTGAGCGACATGTTTTTGGTGAAAGTCACCGCTTGCAACGTCATGTAATCTTTTACTTTTAGTGAGTGCATTCTTATCTCCTTAGCGGCACATTTTTGCTGCCTTTAAGATAAGTGTCGTCTAATTTCTTGATTTTACTAAATGGAAAATGGCAATTTTATTTATAGGCGTTGTCTATTAATCACAGTCACAATAGATTCATAAGATAGAGCAATGAAAGATCAGTTGCATATTTATGTTGTACTCCACCCGCACGGAAAGATCTGACAGAATGCGATGAAATAAGGAACAAACTGAAAACAAACAGGCTTAAACTCGGAAAAGAAAAAGGGGTTAGGTTAATTAGCTATGCATCACGCACAAAAAAGCCAGCCTCAAATTGGGCTGGCTTTCGACAAACTATTATCTGCTGAAATTATGCATTTTGCATTGTTTCAACGATATCACGAGCAACCGCTTCGGCGACTTTAATTCCATCAATACCCGCAGAAAGAATACCACCCGCGTAACCTGCACCTTCGCCCGCTGGGAAGAAACCTTTCAGATTAATACTTTGGAAGTCTTTACCACGCTTGATGCAAACTGGAGAAGACGTACGCGTCTCAACACCAGTCAGTAGACCGTCTTCAGAAGCAAAGCCTTTGATCTTACGATCGAATGCTGGAATCGCTTCACGAATCGCTTCGATTGCAAACGGTGGAAGCGCCTTAGAAAGATCAGTCAGTTTGATGCCAGGTGTAAACGATGGTTCAACATCACCCAACGCACTTGGATCGCGACCTTTCAGGAAGTCACCAATTTTCTGTGCTGGTGCGTCGTAGTTCTCACCGCCGAGTGTGTAAGCGCCCGATTCTAGTTCACGTTGGAAACGGATACCCGCCAGAGGATCACCCGGGTAGTCAACTTCTGGAGAGATGCCCACTACGATTGCGCTGTTCGCGTTACGCTCTGCACGTGAATATTGGCTCATACCGTTTGTTACTACACGACCTTCTTCAGAAGTTGCAGCAACAACAGTACCGCCAGGACACATACAAAAGCTATAAACCGTACGACCATTCTTACAATGGTGAACCAGTTTGTAGTCCGCTGCACCAAGAATTGGGTGACCTGCACTTGGACCAAAACGAGCTTCGTCGATCATCGCTTGTTTATGTTCAATACGGAAACCAACAGAGAATGGCTTCGCTTCCATGTAAACGCCACGGTCATGCAGCATTTCGAAAGTATCACGAGCACTGTGACCAACTGCCAGAACAACGTGACGAGATTTGATCTCTTCACCGTTTGATAGCGTTACGCCTGTGATTTGACCATCTTCCATATGCACATCATCAACACGAGTGCTGAAGCGGATCTCACCACCTAGTTCGATGATTTTCGCGCGCATCTTCTCGATCATAGTTACCAGTTTAAAGGTACCGATGTGCGGCTTACTTACGTATAGAATTTCTTCTGGTGCGCCAGCTGCAACAAACTCAGTGATCACTTTACGACCGTAGAAATTTGGATCTTTCACTTGGCTGTAAAGCTTACCATCAGAGAAAGTACCCGCGCCGCCCTCACCAAACTGCACGTTTGATTCCGGGTTTAGTGTGCGCTTACGCCAAAAGCCGAACGTGTCTTTAGTACGCTCACGTACTTCTTTACCACGCTCAACGATGATTGGGTTAAAGCCCATTTGAGCCAAAACCAAGCCCGCAAACAGACCACAAGGACCAAAACCGATCACCACTGGGCGCTCTGTTAGGTTCTCTGGTGCTTTCGCAACAAACTTGTATTCCATATCTGGTGTTTGGCGAACGTGCGGATCTTTTTCGAATTTCGCTAGCAACGCTTCTTCATCACCTTCAACGATGATGTCTAGCGTGTAGATAAGATGAATATTGGTTTTCTTACGAGCATCGTAGCCGCGTCTAAAGACATTAAAAGAGATAACTTTCTCAGCAGCAATGCCAAGCTTTTTAGTAATCGCGTCCAATAGCGCGCCTTCCTCATGATCAAGAGGAAGTTTAATTTCATTAATACGAATCATGTGATGTCTCGTTATGGTAGGTGTCTTAGCCAGAACTGCTATTTTCTCCTCGTTAATATCAAGGGTGAAAAAGCAGTCAGCTCACAATGGCGCGCATTTTACGAGAAATTGATTTGTCTGTCATACTAAATCCAAGTTGCGCGGCGGAATTAACGTAGCGAATGTTGAATTTTGCCTTGGGATGAGTATTATCCCCATTCTTCAATTTTGACTAACTTAAGAGCTGATTATCATGGCGTTTGTCGTAACCGATAACTGTATCCAATGTAAATACACTGACTGTGTCGCGGTATGCCCTGCTGATGCCTTCCACGAAGGCCCAAACTTTATGGTAATCAACCCGATTGAGTGCATCGACTGTGGCTTGTGCGTGGACGAATGTGCCGCAGCCGCTATCTTCCAAGAAGACGAGCTGCCAGAAGATCAAGTGATCTACAAGGAGCTCAACGCAGAACTTGCAGAAATCTGGCCGGTACAAACTGAAGTCAAGCCAGCAATGGATGAAGCGGAAAAGTGGAACGGCGTGCCAAACAAATTGGACATGCTAGAAAAATAAGCGCATTAAAACGAAAAAAGCGTAATGAACCTCAACTTGAAAAAGTCTGGCTCGTTACGCTTTTTTTGTATCTATGATTCGCTGCTGCGATTAGCTGTGTTGACGACGCATGTTGTCCAGAATAATACCTGTCGCCATTGCCACGTTTAGCGACTCAGCACCGCCAAACGCTGGAATGGTAATCTTGTCGGTCACAAACTTCGATGCCGCTTCACGCACACCATGAGATTCGCTGCCCATCAACAAAATACCTTCTGCTGAGAATTCCGTCTTGTGCACACTCTCGCCTTCAAGGAAAGCGCCATACACTGGCAAGTTTGCCTCTTCCAAGTAACTTGGTAAATCCACGAGGCTCACTTGAACGCGACCAAAGCTGCCCATGGTTGCACTGATGGTTTTTGGATTGTATGGGTCGGCACAATCTGCGCTCGCGATGATGTGCTTGATACCGTACCAATCCGCCACGCGAATGATCGTACCTAGGTTGCCCGGATCAGAAACGCCATCCAATGCAATCATCAAGCCTTTTGCCTGAGGCACTATTACGTTTGGAATTTCAACCACAGCAATGGCTGCATTGTTGCTCACCAGCGTACTTGCTTTAGTTAGGTCATCTAGTGACGCTTCAATACATTCGAAACTGTTGAGTTCTTGACGATGCTCATCCAGAAACTCAGCCGTCGCAAAAATCTGCTTTACTGTGAGCGAGCTGTTCGCCAATTCCAGTACGTTCTTTTCACCTTGAACCAGAAATAAGCCGTGCGCTTTACGCTGCTTCTTTTGACCTAAAGCACGCAGCAGTTTTAGTTGGTTTTTTGAAATCATGAAAATATCCCAGATGAAAGTTGGTGAAGTACCAGATGAAAACGGGTGGATTATAGAGTAAACCTTCGCACAGCTAAAGAGATGCCTTGCTTGAGAGAAAAGAAAAGCCCGCCAAGCTATCACTCTCGGCGGGCTTTAGGCATCTGTCACTTCCCTATGCTGAAAGAATCGACATCTCCATTCTTAAACGACTTTGGTTTTCGTCATCTCTTTAATGCCAGACAGAATGAACGTCGGCAGCGAGGACACAAGAATCACGCCAAATAGGTGACCAGCACTTAGTGCCTCTGTGTTAAAGATCAACTGACCAACACCGGTGTAAATCACGCCAAGGGACAGCGTTGCCGATAATGCTACTGCGCCCAAGAGGTATTTGTTGGTGAACGGGTTCTTGCGGTATAGCGAACTAAAACTGCGCGAATCGAACAAGTGCCATAGCTGAGCAAAAATCAGCATTGCGAACGCCATCGTTTGTGCATACTGCGCGCTTTGACCACTGCTCAGTGCCCAGTTGAACGCCAAGTAACTCATACCGCCCAATACCAAACCGCGTGTCACAATACGTGTACCCAGATGATCGCTGAAGAAACTTTCGTTACGCTTGCGCGGCTTACGCTCCATCAAATCTTTCTCTTCAGGTTCTACACCCAGTGCCAGCGCAGGCAGACCGTCAGAGACTAAGTTAATCCATAGAATCATTAGCGGCGTAAGTGGCAGAATCGCTTCTGGTCCCATCATCAAGAAGGCGAAAAAGATAACCGATACTTCGCCCACGTTCGCCGTCAATGCTTGGCGAATAAACTTACGCAAGTTATCGAAGATCTGACGACCTTGGCGCACCGCTTTCACGATCGTGCTGAAATTGTCATCCAGTAGAATCAAATCGCCCGAGTCTTTGGCTACCGATGTACCGGTGATACCCATTGCAACACCGATGTCCGCACGACGAAGAGCTGGCGCGTCGTTCACGCCGTCACCTGTCATCGCTGCCACTTCATTGTTGTGTTGCTGAGCCTGAACAATGCGCAGCTTGTGTTCTGGTGTTACACGAGCAAAGACGGCAACTTCCGGACATATTTTACGTAGTGCCTCATCATCCATCTCATCCAGTTGTGCGCCCGTAATGACCAAGTCTTTTTCACTGCGGATAATGCCGATTTCACGTGCAATTGCCGCTGCAGTAAGTGCGTGGTCACCAGTGATCATCACCGTGCGAACGCCTGCGTTGTAACAGCTCTCTACTGCGTCGCGAACTTCTGGACGTGGAGGGTCCATGATTCCGTACAAACCAAGTACGGTCACATCTTTCTCTAGCTCAGCAGGATCACGCTTGAGATCATCTTCAGTCAGCTCTTTATAACCTACTGCCAAAGTGCGAAGCGCTTGCTCTGCAAAGTCCTGAATTGCCGCTTCGTAGTTCGCAATCACCTCTTCTGCTGGGCTTGCCGCTAACGCAAGGCTACCTGTCGACATGGTTGGAGCTGTTGGTAGCTCACCACCATCAACCATAAAACCAGAGGCATTGCGTAACACCACATCTGGCGCACCTTTAATCGCCAAGAAGTGCTTACCATCAGGTCCTTTGACAATCACTGACGCCATCTTACGAGCAGAATCAAACGGGAACTTCTCAACGATAGAGTAACCGCCTGTCGATAGCATGTCTGATTGCTCCAGACCCGCTTTTGCCGCTGCAACAATCAATGCGCCTTCGGTTGGGTTACCACGCACAGACGAGTTATCACCATTTTTGATGTACTCCGCATCATTACACAGGGTCGCAACCACTAAGCCTTTCATCATCTCTGGGCTTTGCTTTGCATCAACCGTGTGGCCTAGAGGTTTGAATTCACCTTCAGGGCTAAAGCCTTTGCCTGACACTTCCCAGTAACGACCACTTGCATCGTACGCTTTCATTACCTGCATTTGGTTCTGCGTCAGCGTACCCGTTTTATCTGAACAGATAACCGTGGTGGAACCCAGCGTCTCAATCGCAGAAAGCTGTTTCGCCAATGCGTTGTTCTTCACCATGCGCGTTGAGCCCATCGTCAACACAATTGAGATAACTGTTGGCAGACCTTCTGGAATCGCTGCTACCGATAGAGAAATACCCGTGTTCAAGATCTCCTGCCAAGGCATTCCGTGGTAAAGGCCAATACCACAAACCACCGCCACCACACCCAAAGCCGCAACCATCAAGGTTTTCGCGATGGTATCCATACGCTCTTGCATTGGCGTTTTGGTTTCTTCGGTGTTTGCCATCATGTCCGCGATGTGACCAACTTCTGTCTTCATGCCGGTGCTGACAACCACACCCAAGCCTGTACCAGTGGTCACAATCGTGGTCATAAAGCCCATATTACGCTGATCACCAAGGCCGACGCTTTCGTCTTCAATCACCTTAACGATTTTATCAACCGGCTCAGATTCACCAGTAAGCGCGGCTTCATCTACTGCAAGACGGTTCGCTTCAATGATACGCACGTCTGCAGCAAGGATATCGCCCGTATTAATCTTTAGAATGTCACCCGGCACAATGTCTCGTGCCAACACATCAACCCATTCGCCATTACGACGAACTTGTGCGGTTGGCGCTGCCATTTCGCGCAGCGCTTCCATGCCCTTCTGAGCTTTAAACTCTTGCCAAAATGCGATGATGGCATTGATGAAGATGATCACCGTGATGGCAATCGCATCCACAAGATGACCAGTAAAGAAGGAAACAATCGCACCAATACCCAGAATGAAGATCAATGGGTTCTTAAATTGGTGTAGGAATAGCTCAAGGGCAGATTTGCCTTCTTGCTCTTGTAGCTCGTTTTTGCCGTGTTCAGCCTGACGCTGCTCTACTTCTTCCGAAGTCAAACCTTGCTCAGTTGATACGTTAAATTGAGTCAGTGTTTCTTCAACCGACTCAGTAAACCACTTTTTAGTCATGGGGGTCTCCAAAAAGCATTCAAGCGACATCAGTACAATTTCAAACTGATAAAAAGCATTCGCTGAATAGAATTGAGTTAAATCACCTCGCTAGTCACCGTCGCACCGTTTATTTTCATTTTGAATATTTATCAAGAATCTATTCAGTGTTTTGCCAGCGAGTAAAAATAACCTACCCGAACCGATGAATACTTGTAATTAACTTTCAGATAGGCAGATAGCGAATGCGGACGAATCTTTGACCCCAATCAATCTCGATTTTATTTTGTCATACAAAAGATCAATTAAGTGTAAATGAACATGAATAAGACCCCGATTAGACTGAAAAAACACTTCATTTTTCCCGAAAAGTGTAATTTTTCTACACGATGGTTTTATTAAGAGTGACTAACAAGCGTAACAAAAAGGCAAACTATCCGAAAAGATTTGCAAGGGAGGGTAGAAAAATCGCTAATAAAGCATGACCAAATTTAGCTAGCCAAAATGCATCACGTTCGAGTTATACAATCAGCATATTTATTCACTCTAAAACAAAGGAGAAATCACAAGAGACACGGCTGAATACTGCATACAAATTTGGTTGTGAGTCACGAAAAGCCACCAGCCAGACTAATAGCCAGTTTAGAGAATGGGAGAAGATCTAAGAGAGTGTTTTACAGCGCAGAAACGAAAAAGCCTCGCTGTATAAGCGAGGCTTTTTGTCGCTAAAACCATAATGCGTCCAACCACATAGTTTAAACTCAACAAGTTACATATCGATTGAAACCATAATTTGTCAAGATTTAAAACCATAACATGTCCTTTTGGTCAGCTTCAACAAAAACACAAAGGTTAGGTGTAAGAAAGTTACACAATACTAGAAGCAGTCAAAATGTGGTTTCTAAAACAGTGGCAGTAAGTGTTCATATTATATATCTTCAACAAGTCGAAAACCTACATATGGCTCTCGAATGTCTATATGTCGTGACCAATAGGAATTAGGGACTAAGTCCTGCCCCGGTAAAAACCAACCTCCGCCGACGAACAAGTAAACTGCACATTCTTGGCTTCCTTTTACTCGTTGAGGTAAACATTGGTCTACCCATTCACCTACATTTCCTAGCATATCAAAAGCACCAAACCGGTTCGGAGGAAAAGAGCCTACTCTTGCCGTTTGTTTATTACTCCAAGCAGTGCCGCAGTTACTACAGTTAACGTTGCTGGCCTTAGGTTGTTTTCCCCAATCATAACTCTCCGACATACCTGCTCTCGCGACATACTCCCATTCAGCACGCGTAGGTAAGCGGTACTTTTTGCCAAACTTGGAGTTAGCCCAATCTATATAACCCTGCACATCAGAATAACTTACATTGATAACGGGACGGGTGCCACGCCCCCATCCCATATCATCAGGGTATTGGCAGACTTCTCCCTCTACACACGGCTCTTTTATAGGACGATTTTTATATGCCCAGCTAGACTTAGGCTTTTGACAGCCTCCATCAGAAACACAGGCGTCCCATTGTTCCATCGTGACTTCAAATTTACCGATACGAAAAGGAGGTACTGCAATGGTGCGCATTATAAACTCTGGTTCACTGCAAATTTTAGTGTCATCAGGACATGTATACAGATCAACGTTACCTTTTGGAATGTCTATCATTTCTAAAATGGAATATTGACTCTCTGCATGCACCTTTAAAGAAATACAAGTGATACTTACAAACCAACAAAACACACCAAAAATTCTTACCACATTACCCCCTCAAAAATAACTTCAAATTGCAAGATTACGCTCAACCTTGGCAGCTCTTCATTTCGAATCAATCTTGAACAGTTTGTATGGGAAAAGCCCATGAACGAGTTTTTCACTAAGTAGAAAAGGGGCATAAATGTTTTAGCTCATCTGCCCCATTTCCAATGACTTTCACATAAGTTCAATTAAGAAGCGACAAACTGCTTCCCCATTACCCAATCCGATACTTTTACAAAGTTAAGTGTATCAACGTTGTGTTTTTTGAACGCTTTAACCACTTTCTCATGAACAATAATATGAGGGGTACTGCTGAATTTAGGCATAAAAACCAGGCGCTCTTCTTCTGGTATCGCTTCTAACTTTTCATCACTCAAACAGTATTGCTGAATTTTTTGTCCCTCTCTATTAGGGTTTCTTTTTCTTATGGCACATCTATCCATGTCCAGAACATCCATTTTTTCAAAGACGTTAAACACCCAATAGTCTTCATGGAAATCGCCGTTGTCATCCACTATTACCGCTGGGTAGCATTGACAAAAGTTATTATCAACACTGCCAAGTGACTGCTTGATAGCGGTAGTGAAAACTGGGTAGGTTGAATCTAAATGTGCTTGTTTAATAGGTCTTGATACACTTCGAGAAATATCTTCATCACGATAACAATTTTCAAAAAACATCGGCTCGCCACCAGTAAGTTTAGTGTATTCGTAATCTCGCATAGCTGAATGTTTTTGTGGCTTGAGATACAGTGTGTTGTCATCATAAATTTCGAAAACAATATAGTATTGATCGTTGAATCGACTCATTTTCCTACCTCTGGTGTCCATCTTGTACTTCTAAAAGTGATCGTCTTAGTATTCCACGGCACGCGACTAGGTTGGTATCGCTTGTCTTTGCCATCGCGGTCATTGTTTTTATAGTGGAGCCTAGCATTGCTACAAAAAGTGCCATGATGCTTTTCCGCATCATTAACCTCGAATTGACAGGCGCATCCTGGCCCACCAGGGATAAAATAGTGGGAAATTTTGGTTAACGGTAATGAATAGTACTCACCATCAACAACAAAATTTATTTCATCAAGAATGTCCTCACTAATCGGATCGAGTATTTTGTGTATTTCTGACTCGTCTTCCGTTTTCTTAGTTTTTCCGTAACAGTTGTTTATCTTTTTTCTTATTTCAGGATCTCTCAACTCTGCTGAAACATAGCGATGATAGGGTTTTTCTTCGGGTCTCATATACGTATGATCGCCTCGGTGTAGTTGACAATGGAGTTGACATGCCCCGGGCAGGGTAGCAGGAAAGCCAACCAAATTCGATAACTGGTTGATGTCGTAGCCTTTCTTGACTAAGATCTCACCCAATTCACTGTGCTTTACTGCTTCTGCTGAAATCAAGTGATGGGTATCCATATGGATACCATTATTAAAAGGATGATCAGGCAATTTCTTTACGTTTTTCACCCAACGCTTACGATACTTTTTTTTCTTTATCATCCCAACGAGAAAATCTGACTCGGATGCTTCTTGGTTTATAAGTTTGGTCATCAATATCCCACCCTAAACGTAATTGATTTCACCACGGTATACCCGAGGTGTTTTATGCTTTTCACTCTTACAAAGTCGACACTGACCATTTCTAGGATGGTGTTTCTCTTCTAATTGAGCAGTATCGTTCACCCTTTTATTTGGAATAGTCGACTTACGACGCAACGCTAGATGGCCAGCCAAGGTGTCGTAGTCTGGAAGAATATCTGTTAAACCGTCCAGAGTATTGGTAAAGCCTTTTAACGCTTGCGCTGCATGAGAGACTGTTCCGGCCTTTTTTACGCCCATGCCAAATTTGGCGGTAACGGCGGCGATCCTTGCTGCTGCACCTGCCGGTCCAGTCAAAAGACCAATAACGATAGTCAACACTATTTCAATGGCGATATAGGCCGCCGCTTTACCCACGTAATAAAAATAAAAGTTAGGAGGGATGGCTTCAATAATCAGGTTTAAGTAAGTGAAAAAAGGCAGAATACTGTTGTTATCATTAATTAGCGCCAAGGCTTTAGGGAAAAAATCACTTTTCTTTACCTCCATAGCCCATTCAGGGTCAAACTCCATCAACACGGTATCGACAAACTTTTCCAAGTCTTTTACATTGTTACTGGTGAATAGTGTTGGTAAGTTCCAGATCGCCTCTCTGTGCTTTGCGATACATTTGATTTTTCGTGCGATATCGTCGGAGCCTTCACTCCACCAAAGCTGCACTTCATCGATGGCATCATCAATACTTTCGTATGCATCAACGCTGGCAGCGATAAGTAAGTTGGGTGCGATACTACTGATATAAGCGGCTTGCTTTACCCAGCTTGGTAGATTGCTCTGGGCTAACTGAGCCTCCGTTCCTTTCATTGCATCTTCGGTATATTGCTCTAGCGCGTTATATTTTTGGTTGGCATAAATATAAAGTTTATCAAAGCTATCAGTAGTGGCATCAGCTAATGTATGACCCATTTCGCCCCATACTTCGGGAGAAAATAGTTCAACCACATCTGCTCCCCAAGCTTTAGCTCCGGCAAGTACGCCATCTCCCAAACACAATATACCTTCTTCATCCCATTGCTTTTGGAAGCCTGACATATCTTGAACGACCGTGTTTAACAAGCCATCTAAGTACGTCTCTATCGACTCTTGTTGTTTTCTTATTTTGGCTTCAATACCAGGCTCACCTTCATACTCGATCGTTACAGAAGCCGTATTTGGTTTGAGATCATCGATGACGACCACACCCCCTTCTGTTTTCTGAGTTTCCAACGCCAGTTCCATTGTTGCTGATGTAGTACTGCGCTGCGGTGATAGGTTGAGTTCTAGTTTATCCTTATGAGGAGTGGAACCATTGGTCATCACTTTCAGGTTTTTTGCATAAACAGGGGTTCCCCATAGGTCATCATGAATTGCTCGAATTTTTATCCATTTCTGCTCTTCTAAGTCGATTTTTAAAATCGCATTTATGACAACTTCAATATTCCCTGCCTCTGCTGAATACACGTTGTCCGGTGCCTGAATGACTGAAACTTCAGAGGTATCATTCATCAAGCTTTCCGCTTTGGTTTGAAGACGCTCAAACGCGCTTGACAGGTTATCGGACAGTTTTTTCGAGTAGGTATTTATCGTACTTACGTGCGCGTCATAGATATCTGACGAGAGATACAGGTAGTTTAATCGGTTAGCCTCAGAGCTAAGTGATTCGAGACGCCCTTTTACTTTTGAAAGCACCGCTTCAAGCTGACTACTAAGCGCTTGCTTTGCACTTTGCCAATCGTATTCTTGTAAGAACGTTTGTGGGTTCCCTTTCCCTCTTGCTCGCATGTATGCCAGCATTCGATCTGCTGTTTCATGTTTTGGTAAACGGAACAGAACCGAAAGTAATTCACCTTCCTCTAGAACCAAGGGTAAACCAAGAGAAAGAACACGATCCATACTCTCTTCAGACATGCTTTCAATCCCTGCCACTAAGGCTTCAGCAAGAATGCTGAATGAAAAGTCTGGATGACGCTGGAGAAAATGTGTTTTGACCTCTAAATCGACAATGTCTAAAAAATAACGATCGGCAGTTAGACTTGTCCCCATTGCTCCCCATCCTTCAGAGGGAGGAGCTATACGGTAGGGGTGCCAAAATGTTTGCTGACCTTGAGATGCTCTATCGAAAAAATCTTCGTCAGTTTGCGTCATCAAATAATGTGGGTTATCAATTCGCACAACTTTAGGAACGAACGCATTCGTACTTTCTTTAGCCAGAATCTTAATTTGTCCCGGTTTTAAACCAGAGACAGTGCTTTTTCCAGAGTCATCAAAGTGCCCGCTCGTTAACACGCTTCCTGATGGGTCGGTAATATCAAAGTCAGCATCTTTGAGCAGAATGCCGTCAGGATAGCGAGCTTTCACGTAAACCGTGTATGTCCCTTCTTCATCTTCTGTCACGCTGACAGCAGGGTTTTGAACGCCACCCAAACACATTGTGTTAGCTTTGTTCATTGTCATCTGATCAGAGAGGCGAGCGACGCCTTTTCCTTCAATCAGGACATCGGGAGACGCTGAAATGAATTTTGCTTCCGCCTCGATAGTACCCGAGGCGACGCCTTTTTTATCACCTGCTGCATCGCCAGTACTTTTTGCAAATGTGCTGCCTTTTAATGCAATGCTATTCCCACCGTCAGCGGTCACCGTTGTTGAACCGCCAGCTAAATCAGACGATTTAGCATTATTACCGTAAGGGATAGGTACGATGGGCTTCCCCACTTTTGTTAGACAGACATCTGGCAGTGTTGCGTTTGCTTCGCCGCCCGAACCTTTATGGACAACACTGAGTCCATTTGCACTTATTGTTACTGCCATAATATGATCTACTCAGGATTAAGTGGATTAGTTGAGCTTTACTTTAGAGCCCTGAATCTTCTGAATTTTTTCAGCACTACTACTTACATGCTTAGCCGTTGTAGTAATACGCCCATCCGTCCCACTAAATTTAGTTTGTGCCTCGCCGGAACCAATAAGCACTTCTTCCTCTGCATGAAGTGTTATTTTCTTTGCTTTAACAACAAGCTCTTGTTCTTCCAGCAAAGATATGTAGATATCAACTAATGTTGGAATGGTGAGGTCTTCGGATAGAAAAGAGATACGGCAATCGAGTTTATTATCGATGGCCATAAAAATTTCTGACCGAGTAAAAGCACGGCCTAATGATGCCCAAATTGGTTGAGAAAATGGGTTATTCTCAAAATCTACTTTTACTCGATTCTTCTCTGGATGAACTTCCACTATCCAACCAATTCGAGAGCAAGGTTTTGAAGTGATGTTTAGGTTGCCTAGGGGTAGTTCTTGATTCATAGTCGACCTAGTACTTTTTTAGATCTAACTATTTTATCCCTGAGCGGTTTGAATAGGTAATGTGGAAATGAATAGTTACTACGATTGAAGTACGGACTTAAAAGGCATTAAGCCCAGACAATATAACTAAATTAGCCAGTAAATTATTTTAATCGCGTGTGTTTTTCACTTTTCTATAGATTTATCTCGCACTCAAAGTTGTGAATCAAATCACACAAGCGAGATTGCGATTTCATCACTATAACTTGAGCGTAAAGAGTAACTTGTCAACCTTGACGCCTTTCCTCGTTCTCACACTTCAGTCTGTGCTAAAAATAACTCAAAACCCTCACTCATCACTACCTTCCCAACCAATATACCAGAGTAAAAGTGTTGAAAAAGGCTATCAAATAATCCGATTCTCTATCTTTTCACAGCTCTCTAATGAGCCACAAAGTTTGAATGGGTAAGAAGAAGTCAGACTATGAAATTTCGGTTCTGGAAGTGCCTATCGATAAGGTCTTGGAAAGAAATCTACTAGCGTAAATATGCTGAATGAATACAAATGTTGTGTACGTGAGATGACTTCTTGGTTTGGTCAAACATAGTAAAATCACTTTTGTTGTAAACCTACAACAAAAAAATAGACTATGAAGACTTATGGTGCAAATATGAAAAAAGCCTGCAATTTATGCGAACATATATTGCAGGCTTCATAAAGGGTGGGACCCCAGCCACATCCCGGCACACAAGTCACCCGCTGCGGCTGCTTCCTTCCGGACCTGACCGAGTTCACGAGCTATTGTTGCGAGAGGACCAGGGCCCCATAATTCTGTTTTGAGAGCGTGTCTCAAATGATGTGAGGATTATTCAGTATCGCCTCTCAGATTGCAAGGGCTAAAGCGACGAATTTAACCATTTCACTTCTGTTTGCACAAAACTCGGTCAATTCAGCCTATTAGGTCCCCGCCGGACAGGAATTTCCGTCACAACAATCACGCGACGCCTGCTTACTGGAGTACATGTTCTCATCAGCCAAATGCATGGCTTGCTCCAGACTCACGCTACGCTCACGTTTAGCTGAAACCCCGACAGAGATAGTCACTTCACTCAGTCCATTTAAAGCTTCATCTTTGACATCCAACTGACTGAGCTCCTCCATTGCTCTTTGCAATTGAACTTCGGTTGGGTATCCGAGCAAAATAAATTCATCCCCTCCGATTCGGTAGCTCCTACCCGCCCATACTCGATGTACTTTGAGAGACAGCAATTGCAGTACGCGATCACCAGCTCGGTGTCCGTAGGTATCGTTGATTTGCTTAAACTGATTAATGTCCAAATAAAGAATCGCTAAGTCTTTTGGTACACCTTGGCGGTACTTCACATGCAGAGCGCGACGATTTCTCAATCCGGTTAAGTTATCGGTATTAGACTGACGATATAAATACAATGTCACCCCAAGTACAAACACCAACACAAAGATAAACACTGCTTGAGTTTGCGTGGCCAAACGTACTTCGTATTCCAATGCAGTTCGCCAATCAGGCCTTAAATCGTATTGCGCGACAATTTTCTCAAGATCGAGCATAGAAATCGCGCGACTGAAATACGGCGCAAGAATTGCTCCGCGCTCGTTCGCCGCCAGCCCAACCGACAGCTCTGATTGGTAGAATTCACCAATCGCATCATCTTGCTCAATGGGGATAAGTTCGCTCAAGCGTAAGAAGTGGTTGAGCATCGCGGTATCCATTGCGATGTAATCAATCTCTCTTGCTAGCAGTGCTTCGAGCATCGCTTGCTGTGAATCAAAACGATTAAGCTCTTTTAACGGCAGCATTTGCGTCAAAATTTGATCGAAGAAATCGTCTTTCACTACGCCAATACGTTCGGAGATCAACTGAGAGACATGAGAATAAACGTTAGGTTTGTAGCCAAGACGCTTAACCATCACGGACGTCGGAGAGTAATGAGGCTGCGGAAAATAACTGAATGCTCGTCTTTCTCGGCTGATCGTCAATGGAGCAAGCATATCAAACTCACCCCGAATAAATTGATGATACATGGTTTCCCAACTTTCACTTGGCTGACCAACAATCACGCAATTTAGATCCAGAATATCGCAGCTCTTAAGCACAACATCTGCCGTCATACCCTCAACCGAGCCATCCTCGTTATAGACAACGTAGGGGAAAATAGACTCCAGTTTGATCCTAAACGGCTCATTTAAATCGATAGGAAGCTGTTTTAACGACTCTCGTAACGCGGTCTGACGCAATTCAAATTGGTACAGTGCTACTTGCTCTCGTAATAGCTTTTGCACCGATTCGCTATGAATGAAATCAGCAAAGCGATCAAGCTCGTCCAGATGGGAGCCTTTCGCACTTACGATTGATACCGGCTTTATTGATATGTGATCGTTGAGCAATTTGGCATCAAAGCCTTCAAGCAGCATAGGCTTGAGTTGGTTGATGGCATCAACAACGCCATCAACTCGATTTGCTCGTAGCAGCGTCAACGCTTCTTCATACCCTTGATAGGGAACCTGAATGACTTCGGGATAGTTTTGTTTGATCAGGTCTTGATAAATAGTGTCTTGGGGAACACCAACAACAGCGGTGTCTTTTAAACTAGTATCACTCACCCCATAGAGGTAAGTGTATTCAATATTGGTCGGACGCGAATAGCTAAACCGCGCTGCTCTCTCATCGGTGTAGGTAATGTTGGCGGCGAAATCACTTTCACCAGTCGCTACCGAATCAAGAATGGCATCGAAACTGGAGTAGTTTACGTATTGGATCGAGACATCAAAGTTTTCTGCTACTGCATCAAACAGGACTCGAGTAACGACATCATCCGCTTCTGTCGCAACTTTATAATAAGAGGGTGTTACGGGCTCTGCTTTGAGACTCAGGCTCAGTAAAAAGCAAGCAAAAACCAACAGCCTTTGAACAACTTTAACCATGACTAACGTTTCTAAAATGCCTCTATATCCATAGAGGTTAAGATTGAATTTTTATTTTTAAATACACAATAAATATGAAAGGCCGAACATATAACATCCGGCCTATTATTTCATAATCAGATCAGGAGTCTGCCGCACGGGTCACTATTTAGTCAGCGCGCTTACAACTATTTTATAACTCGGCCTGCTCATCACTACTACGTAAGATGTAGTCTGTCATCCATGCTGTACCAAGTAAGCATATCCAAACCACGAAAACAGGGTTTGGCACTTCAATATTCGGACTGACTACCAAAGCGGCAAAACCTACTGTCGGTAACGTCCAACACAGTAATTTACCCCAGCGTATTGAATTTTTAATCTTAGTCAGCGCTTCCATGGACGCTAAAATACCTGTGATACCTAATGCCAAAAGTACCGCATAAGGTAGGCCAGCTATCCACAATGGCAGCAACAATAACAACGACCACCAGCTGTGTTTTTCGGAAGGTCTCCAACTTCTCGCGGCCCACCACATCACCACAACGGACAGAGTCTGCAAAACAGTAAGCCATGGTGAACCATCTAACTTACCTGCTTGCTGCGTTACCATAATGCCAACTTGAAGTGTCAATACGATCAAACCTGCGGTGAGCAACACGCCCAGTGAGCTGCGTCGAGAAAAAACCACCATGAGCAACGGAAACAGCACTAAGGTACCAATGGATAAAGCGATCGGCTGCATAGACAACGTAACACCATAGACAGTCATCGCGCCCAGTAACACTAGGCCAGCGAAGCCCCCTTGCGGCAAGATCCACAGTGCAGGAATCATCAAAGCAATAACAGGAATGTCACCCTCACTTAAACTAATGGCACGCGCGCACACCACAGCAAGTAGAGTCGTAACAAGAAATTGAAGTGTCGAAAAAATCATAGCGCCTCCTGGCTTCCCCAACCAACTTGGTAATTCAACGGCCAACCTCTTTCGATTATAACGTCATTGAACGGGTCTAGATTCAAGCTAAGCTTGAGCTTATTTTTGCATTGCTAACCTACTCTTTGAGATCAATGTACAGCTCAGAAAAAAGGGAACGTAAACGGTGTTATTTTGTGAGCAGTAAGTGATGTTAAGGAGCAAGAACTGATAGCGAAATACAAGTCTTGTGTATTACCATTCCTTGGTAAACAACAATGGACACTGTCAGTATGGACCAATTTTTAATGCAAATCTTTGCTGTAATTCACCAAATTCCCACAGGGCGAGTGTCGACCTACGGTGAAATTGCCAAAATGGCAGGCTATCCGGGCTATGCAAGGCACGTCGGTAAAGCGCTGGGTAACCTACCAGAAAGCAGCAAATTACCTTGGTTCCGAGTCATTAATAGCCAAGGAAAGATTTCGTTAAAAGGCCGAGATCTTGAACGACAAAAGAGCAAGCTAGAAGCAGAAGGCATCGAAGTGTCTGAAGTCGGAAAAGTATCCCTTATAAAATATAAATGGCAGCCTTAAGCTGCCATTTTTTTATTCGTTTTGTTTGAAGGTAGCGATTAACGCGTACCAACAAGGCGAATGTTCGCTTCGTGCGTTTGTTCTGCATCCGTGATAACTGGAATGCTAGTATCATTAATAAAGCGCAGCTTACCATCAACTTCGATACGAGCACGTAGGCTATAACGATGGTTAGGTTTAATATCGTTGCTGTTGTAGCTCAGTTCAAACGCTAGAGGCACTTGTTTACCTTCTGTTTCGAACGTTTGTTTCGCTAGAACTTTCGCAGGAGCATCCGCTAAAGAAACATCTTCAAGTGCTACCGTTACTACTGCGTGTGGAGGCAGTGCAATACGCTCGCGGTAAGCCACTGTACCTGTAATTGTCTTCATTGACGCCTCAGCCGATTCCATTTCTGTTGTTTGAGAAGTTTGGCAACCCACTAGTGCAGCACCGAATAGTAAAGAAGTAACAAGTAGTAGTGTTTTTTTCATAGTTTCCTCAACGGGTGTATCGATTCGCGCTAAGTATAGAGGGAGAATATTAAACTGTCTGCGTTAAATGGATTCATTTGACAATAGTTTGACTAAGTTAGAAATTACCAAACAGTTGATTTTGTTTCATAATTGAAGCAGTAATAAAAACAAGGTGAGGAGACATCATGAGTAAACCATTAAGAGAATTGCTCAGCCTACTACAACTCGAAAAACTAGAAGAAGGCTTGTTCCGTGGTCAAAGCGAGAACCTAGGTTTACCTCAAGTTTATGGTGGTCAGGTTATTGGACAAGCGTTATCCGCAGCACGTTACACGGTAGAAGACGCACGCACCGTGCATTCATTCCACAGTTACTTCCTATACCCTGGCGATCCTGAAAAGCCGATCATTTACGATGTTGAAAACCTGCGTGATGGCCGCAGCTTCAGTACTCGACGCGTGAAAGCGATTCAGAACGGTCGCCCTATTTTCTACCTTACTGCCTCTTACCATGGGGATACGCCTGGGTTTGACCATCAAAACGCAATGCCCGACATTCCGGGGCCAGAGAACTTTCCATCCGAATCGGAACTCGCAAGTCACATTGCTGAGTTTTTGCCAGAAAGGCTGCGCAAAACATTCTGTGGAGAAAAGTCGATAGAGACTCGCCCAGTGAACATCGTCAATCCTCTCAAGCCTAAAAAGACAGAACCGAAGCAATATCTATGGATTCGTGCCAACGGTGAGATGCCAGACAACCAGCTCATTCATCAATATCTATTGGCTTATGCTTCTGATTGGGGGTTTTTAACCACAGCACTGCACCCGCATGAAGTATCGCTGATGACGCCAAACTTCCAAGTGGCAACCATCGACCACTCTATCTGGTTCCACCGTCCATTTAAGATGGATGAATGGTTGCTGTATGCCATCGAAAGCCCAACAGCAAGCAATACGCGTGGTTTGGTTCGTGGTGAGATCTACAACCAACAAGGCCACCTTGTTGCTACCGCAGTTCAAGAAGGCGTGATGCGTTATACCAAGTAGCTTGTTGTAAATTGCAACGAAAGAAGGAGTGCCGAAGCGCTCCTTCCTAATATTCCGAATTATCTTAAATCACTTAACCGCCGTAAATAGGCAACTCCGTCGTGTACTTTATCGGTTCCATTGCAAAAGTTGATGTCACGTTCGACAAACCTTTTACGCTGTTGACGAGCCGCTTGTAAAACTCGTCAAAACACTTCATGTCTTTAACCAATACTTTCATCATATAGTCGTATTCACCCGCCATACGATAAAACTCCATCACTTCAGGGAAATCACTCACTGTGGTAACAAAATGGTGATACCAATCTTCAGAGTGGTCACTGGTCTTTAATTGGACAAAAGCGATGAATGACAAATCAAGTTTTTCTGCATTCAGCAACGCGACTCGCTTTTCTATGTAACCTTCATCTTCTAGCTTCTTCATCCGCTTCCAACAAGGTGTTGTGGTTAAATTCACCCGTTCAGCTAAGTCGTTCAAAGACAAGGTGCCATCGGTTTGAAGTAAAGAAAGTAACGTCTTGTCGATTTTATCTAAGCTCATTCCTATAAAAACCTTACAAAGTAGAATTTTTTTCTATCATTAGTGAATATCAAAACAATAATAGCAAAGTTTTTCTCTACATTTATAGGTAGATTATTCCCATAGACAAAAACAACTACCCTACAAAATTCCGAGGAGACACGTTATGTGTACTGACCACAACTGGATCAACAACGCAGTGCGTAAGATTGAAGCTGATTTCCAACGCTCAGCAGACACTCATCTTTTCAAACTTGATCTTCCTTCTCTTGAAGGCATCGACATCTACCTAAAAGATGAAAGCACACACCCTACAGGTTCATTAAAGCACCGTTTAGCGCGTTCGCTATTCCTTTATGCAATTTGTAACGGCTGGGTTGGTCCAGAAACCACGGTGATCGAAGCATCATCAGGCAGTACAGCGGTTTCTGAAGCGTACTTCGCGCGTCTACTTGGCTTACCGTTTATCGCAGTAATGCCAAAAACCACAGCACGCAAGAAAATTGAACAAATCGAATTCTACGGCGGTAAAGCGCACCTTGTTGACCGTTCAGACCAAATTTATGACGAGTCTCGTCGCCTAGCGAAAGAGCTAAACGGTCACTACATGGACCAATTTACTTACGCTGAGCGCGCAACCGACTGGCGTGGTAACAACAACATTGCGAACTCTATCTTTAGCCAAATGGAGCTAGAAGATCACCCAATCCCAAGTTGGGTTGTGATGAGCCCAGGTACTGGCGGTACATCTGCAACGATTGGTCGCTTTATCCGTTACCAAAAATACGACACAAAACTGTGTGTTGTTGACCCTGAGAACTCAGTATTCTTTGACTACTTCCAGTCTGGTAATGCCGATATCAAAGGTGAAAACGGTAGCAAAATCGAAGGTATCGGTCGCCCACGTGTTGAGCCGAGCTTCATTGCTGGTGTCGTAGACGAAATGCGTAAAATCCCTGATGCAGCAAGCGTGGCGACAGCACATTGGCTATCAGGTCTGATTGGTCGTAAAGTTGGCGCATCGACAGGTACCAACCTGTACGGCGTGTTACAGCTTGCATGTGAGATGAAAAAGCGTGGTGAGAACGGCTCTATCGTTACTTTGCTTTGTGACTCTGGAGAACGCTACCTAGATACTTACTACAACACTGATTGGGTAAAAGAGAACATCGGTGATATCCAACCGTATCTTGCTCAACTTGAGATTATTCAAGCAGAAGGCTGTGTGGAACCCGCATGTTGCGGCCCAATCACTGAGTGATTTTCGCTGAGAATAAAGCAACAGCCCGCTGAAATGAGCGGGCTGTTTTGTATCTGCTTAAATGGTGTCTATTACTTTTTCTGACGCGCTTCAAATGCCGCCAACTGTTCTGGTGTCGCTTTTGGCTGGTGGTTTTGTTTCCACTCATCGTAAGTCATACCGTAAACGCGCTCACGAGCATCATCGATGTCGATATCCACACCAAGATCTTCCGCTTCTGCCTTGTACCATTTGCTGAAACAGTTACGACAGAAACCAGCAAGGATCATAAGGTCGATGTTTTGCACGTCTTTGTTTGCATCTAAATGTGCAAGAAGACGACGAAATGTTGCCGCGTCCAGCTTGTCTTGTTCTTCTTGAGTTAGATTTTTGTATTTGAATTCAGCCACTTTACTTTCCTTTTATTTATCTCACAGCTCATAGCAGAGAAATGAGCGAGTTTGATCTGCTTAAAACTTGCGCCATCACAACAAATTTTCGCTCAACATCGCATACTCACCCAAAAGACTGATATGATAACTGCCACTTATCTTATTGATTAAATTAATACTAATTCTAAAAACAGTTCTTCACAAAGGTTATCGCCAAGTTATGAAAAACGCCATTCTAATATTATCGGCACTGACCCTGAGTCTGCCAACTTTCGCAGCTCAAGAGCAAACTCACCAATCCTACTTATACCTAGGCACAGGTAATGTTGGTTTTGACACTCCGAATTTTGGTTCTGATCGCGACAGTGGCTGGTCGACACCTCACATTACGGTTGGCTGGGGTTACCATGTAAACCAATACCTCGCATTTGAAGGGGTACTGCGTTATTCACAAAATGAACTTAAGAATGATGCTCTAAAAACTGACTTAGACCTTCACTATTACCAAGCAGGTATGTCTGCTGTTGTAACGAGTGATAACTTAGGCGATACGCCACTGTCACTATTTGGCCGCGTAACCGCGCTTGGCACTCAAGCTGAAATGTATGTTCCAAACGAACAAAAAGTCACAGACGATTCTGGTGCACTATTCAACATTGGTGCAGGTGTCCATTGGGATATGAGTAAAGATATTTGGCTACGTGCAGAATACATCTACAACGTTGCAGACATGGGCTTTGATGACTTCTACGACAGCTATGAAGGCGTGCAAGTGAGCTTGGGTAAACGCTTCTAATCGAACGCTCCAAGCTGGTTTTAAAACCCAAAATTGGAGACAAAGAAAAGCCGAGGTCATTGCCTCGGCTTTTGTGTTTTAGAGTTTGGTTAAGGGTGCGCGATACGTCCCTTCGTATCATGGCTAAGCGCTTTATTCAGCTCAGCTTCAACATAACCAGGGGAACGCGTCTTCGCAGAGATCAATCGATACATCGCAGGGATAACAAACAGTGTAACTAACGTCGCAAACCCCATACCGAAGAAGATAACGGTACCGACGGCCACACGGCTTTCATAACCTGCTCCTGTTGACATGATCAAAGGAATAGCACCAGCTAGCGTCGTAAATGCCGTCATCATGATAGGACGCAGACGGCGAGCTGCCGCATCAGTGATCGCTTTTTCAAATTCGATACCACGGTCACGTAGCTGGTTAGCAAACTCAACGATCAAAATACCGTTTTTGGTTACCATACCGATCAACATAATCATGCCGATTTGGCTGTAGATGTTCATTCCTTGACTCATGACGACCAACCCAAGGAAGCCACCAAATACGCCCATAGGCACGGTGAACATTACCACCAGTGGGTTGACGAAGCTTTCAAACTGCGCTGCCAATACTAGGTATGCAACAAGTAATGCCAAGGCAAATACAACGGCAACACTGGCTTGGTTTTCTTTAAAGTCTTTCGACTCACCAGAGTAACTGACCGAAATATCACCCGGCAGGTTATCAATCGCTTCTTGATCTAAGAAATCTAGCGCCTCACCTAGGGTGTAACCTTCCGATAGGTTAGCAGTAATGGTGATCGACTTCTGTTTGTTGTAGTGGGACAGACGAATTGATGCCGCCACTTCTTCGACTTTAGTAACCGTATCTAGGGTCACTAGCTCACCGCTGTTGGTGCGTAAGTAAATCTGGCTCAAATCAGCCGCGTTATTGAAGCTGTTTTCGTCACCTCGAAGGTAAACATCATATTCTTCACCACGGTCAACGTAAGTGGTTTCACTCTTACCACCAAGCATGATTTCTAGAGTTTCAGAGATGTCTTGTACACTCACACCAAGTTCAGCAGCACGGCGCTTGTCCACTGACACCAAAAGCTCTGGTGTTTTCTCTGAGTAGTCGATTTCCGCACCTTCCATCATTGGTGACTCTTCAGCTGTGTTCTTGAGCATTTCAGCCCAGACTAACAACTCATCGTAATCAGAGCCACCAAGAACAAACTGCACAGGTTCGCTAGAACCACCACGGAAACCCGGCATGAATGGGAAGACACGAACGTCTGGAATACCGGCCAATGACTTACGAACTTGGTTGAGTGCTTCTTGTGCCGTCACATCACGCTCGTTCCAGTCTTCTAAAATCATGATAACGAAGCCAGTTTGGTCACCCGCTTGCCCACCAAATGCTGGTGTTTGAATACTGAATGATTTCAGGAAACCTTGTCCCAACAATGGCATCAAGCGATCTTCTACGATGTCCATGTTCGCCGACATTCGGTTGTAGGAAGTCGCATCTGCACCACGAACAAAAGCAAAGATAACCCCTCGGTCTTCTTGTGGCGTTAGCTGTGCAGGCACTTGATTCATCAAACCATAACTGCCTCCCATACACGCAAGGATAACCAAAGGCGCAGCCCAACGAACCTTCAATGCACCACGCAGCGCTTTTCGGTAACCAGTCTCTAACTTAGCAAACAATTTATCGACCGCTTGGTTGAATCGATTCGGCTTCACATTCGCTTTTAGTATCTGACTACCGAGCACTGGAGTCAGCGTTAATGCAATTAAAGATGAGAAGATCACTGACATCGCCAACAATACTGAGAACTCAGTAAATAGCAGGCCTACCATGCCATCCATAAAAGAAATCGGCAGGAAGACCATCACCAGAACCAAGGTCGTAGCAACAACGGCAAATCCGACTTCTCTTGTGCCTTTATAAGCCGCCAGCAGTGGTGACTCGCCGCGCTCAATATGGTGGAAGATGTTCTCTACGACAACAATCGCATCATCCACAACTAGACCGATAGATAGGATAAGCGCCATCAGGGTGATTAGGTTGATAGAGAAGCCGAAGTAGTAAGCCGCAATGAATGAAGAAATCAGTGAGACTGGTACCGTCACCGCAGGAATCAATGTAGCGCGCGCCTGACCGATAAAAATATAGAGGACTAAAATAACCAGACCACCCGTAATAAAGAGCGTGCTGTATACCTCATCAATCGAGCGTTCAATAAATACTGTGGCATCATAGTCTATGGCCAGACGAGTACCGTCCGGTAAGAACTTCTGAATCTTATCTACTTCTGAACGCACCGCCTGTGCCACTTCTAGCGGGTTAGCGTCTGATTGCGGAACGACGCCTAAGCTAATGTTGACTACACCATCACTCTTAAAGGTTGAGTTTTCGTTTTCCGCACCAATGAATACGTCCGCCACATCTTTCAAATAAATAGGCGTGTTATCGCTAGCACGTTTCACAACAAGATATTGAAAGTCTTCTGGCGTATTGTACGTACGTGCTGTACGAACTGACATGACGGTTGAATCGTTACGAACCTCACCTCCTGGACTTTCCAAGTTTTCACTTCGTAATGCTGTCGTGATATCAGATGCAGTAACCGAGCGACCAGCCATCAGATCTGGTTTAAGCTTCACGTACATCACTTTGTATAAACCACCGGACAAGTCGATCGAACTGACGCCCGATATCAGACTAAAGCGGTCCATAAGTACGCGCTCGGCATAATCCGTTAGCTGGGTACGGTCCATCTCTGATGAACTGAGGTTAATATAGAGGGAGGCTTCACCAGAACCATTATTCTTGTAAACAACGGGATCGTCAGCTTCATCTGGCAGCGAACGTTGAGCGCGAGCAACGGCATCGCGAACATCACTCACGCCGGTGTTTAAGTCATAACCCAGCTCAAATGTAATGGTGATACGCGACATACTGTTGCGCGTCGTCGAGCTAATTTCGTCGATACCACTGATACCAGAAAGCTGGTCTTCCAATACCGACGTTATTTGGCTCTCGATGATGGTGGCAGAGGCGCCTTCATAACGTGTGCTGATCGAAACCACTGGGCTTTCGATGTCTGGCATTTCACGGACTGCAAGTTTAGTAAACGACACAAAGCCGAATACACACAGCAGCATACTCAATACCAGCGCAGCGACAGGGCGCTTTACGGAAACGTCAGAAAGTAACATTAGTTCGCTTCCTTAGCCGCTTTGCCTTCTGCATCTGCAGCATGTGCACTTTTCGATTGAGTTGGCGCGACAATTTCAGCGACTTCAACGCCATCACGCATATTTACGATGCCTTGAACCACTATTTTGTCGCCGATCTCAACACCCGATTCGATCACAACCTCATTATCAACACGCGCTCCTAGGAAGACCTCCTGACGCATTGCTTTATTGTCTTCATCAATCACGTATACAAAACGCTTAGTACCTGAATACTCAAGTGCTTGAACCGGAATGATTGGCGCTTTAATCGCAGGAAATGCCAACGATGCATTCATCAGCATGCCAGGTTTTAAGTGATTTTCTGGGTTATCAAATTCGATACGAACACGTAAGTTTAAGGTTTCAGCACTAATTCGCGTATCAATACCTGTTACCTTACCCACGAATTCTTGATTATTCCAAGCACTGGTGGTGGCATGCACTTCCATACCGACCGACAACATCGATAGGTAACGTTCAGGAACTTGAAGATCCAATTCCATGACAGAGAGGTCATCAAGCGTCAATAATTCAGAACCAGCGCTGACCATTTTACCTTTGCTAAAATCAATAAAACCAACGGTACCGGCAAAAGGTGCACTAATATGAAGATCCAATAAGTTAGCTTTAGCGGCATCTAGACGCGCTTGTGCAATTTCAACACTCGCCTTTTGCCCATCAATTTCAGTTTGGGTAATCGCATTACGTTTAACCAAACGCTGAAACTCTTTTAACTTACGCTGTTCATCTTTTAGGTATGCTTTTGCCTCTATTAAGGCAGCTTGTGCTTTATCATCGTTAAGTTGAATCAAAAGCTGGTTTTGCTGAACGTTTTGATTAGCGTTAACGGCGATTTGTTTCACCTTGCCAGCGACTTCAGAAGCAACCACTACGGATTCGGCCGCTTCTAACTTGCCGATCAACGACAGAGATTGGTTAATTTCATGCGTTTCTACTTGTTCAGTTACTACCGTAACTGTAGATGGACCACGTTTGGCAGCAAAAGCTACTGGCGAAGCCATTAAAATAGAAAGCGTTAAAACAGATAAAGTGGCTCTCATACTCATAATCTTGACTATTAATCGAATAAACTTATGTCATTAAACTGAATACAGTTTATCAGTAGATACGTCCTCTAACGTCAAGTAGTGTAAATTCAAGTAAAAAGAAGGTTTTCCTTTTGTATAAACGACATACAAAACGCTGACTTTCTACCATCTTTGCCCAAAAAGGCAGCATTCAACGTAAAAACGTAAGAAAAACGCTTTACAGCCGGAGCGAGTTTGCTATGATGCGCTCCGCACTTGAGAGATGTGTTGGGAAAACAAATCTTAAGTATAAAAATACCCTGGAGGGGTTCCCGAGTGGCCAAAGGGAGCAGACTGTAAATCTGCCGGCACTGCCTTCGATGGTTCGAATCCGTCCCCCTCCACCATATTCTTTCTTATGTTTTTCCTTTAAACGTGAGAACAACTTGGAAGCTAGGTTGGGAAACTAACATCTAAGTATAAAAACACCCTGGAGGGGTTCCCGAGTGGCCAAAGGGAGCAGACTGTAAATCTGCCGGCACTGCCTTCGATGGTTCGAATCCGTCCCCCTCCACCATATTCTTTCTTATGTTTTCCTTTGAACATGAGAACAACTTGGAAGCTAGGTTGGGAAACTAACATCTAAGTATAAAAACACCCTGGAGGGGTTCCCGAGTGGCCAAAGGGAGCAGACTGTAAATCTGCCGGCACTGCCTTCGATGGTTCGAATCCGTCCCCCTCCACCATATTGAAAAAGCCAGCTCATTGAGCTGGCTTTTTTCGTTCTATAGCTATATTTTTTCAATGGCTTACCTAACTATTTGGCTAAATCTAGCCTCACTCAACGCGCGATTCTTAGTGATCTTTCGTTTAGTAGTACGACACCTAGGTACTTTTAACTAGCTCTGCTTGAGAGCGAATCCAAGTGTTAGTTGGTTTATTTAGGTCAATGGAATCAAGCCATTGATCATCTCCGTTAGCTTTATCTTCACCATTCCCTATTGTGCGACTCATCGCTGCCTCATAACAACCCTATTAAAGTCGACTTCAACCACTCGTACTGTCTCGATAGATTTAGAGTCTCTGATCTTCAGGCATAAAAAATCCCGCACGAAAGCGGGATTTTATTAAGACTAAATTGAATACTTAAGATAATTAACCTTGAATACCGACGATCAACCACGGTGCATTTGGCACAGTTAGGTCACGCTCTAGGTGCCAGATATCTTCGATTTCTTCTTCGACACCTTCTTCAGCATCACGGTAACGACCACTGAACTGTAAGCTGAGCTGTGCCTTACTTGCATCATAATCTGCACGAACAATTTCAGCATCAACGTACATCACATCTGTGTGCTGCTCACCATCTAACTTCGCACGTTCTGCTTTCAAGTCTTCGAATAGGCTTGGTGAAACGTACTCTTCAATTGTATGAAGTTGGTTGTGGTTCCACGCGCCTTGCAGGATTCGGTAGTGCTCACGAGAGCCGTTGATGAATGCCGCTTGGTCAAAACCCGGTGGGTAGTTATGCGGGATATCAGTTTGTGCGCCGAAACCACCAAAGCCACCAGCATTTGTGTTTGGTTGTTGTTCAAAATTCTGCATGTTTGGCTGCTCGAACTTCGTGTTGTTACCACCAAAGGCTGGCTGCTGACGATGCTGATTCATACTGCCCTGCTTAGCACCAAGCATACCTCGCATCAGTTTGAAGATAACGAATGCGATCAAACCAATGATTAGGATATCCATAAACTGGATACCTTCAAACGCACCACCAAAGAATGCTGCCAGAAGACCACCAGCAAGAAGACCACCAAGTAAGCCGCCCATCAAACCTTTTTTGCTTGATGATTTAGCACCTTGTTCTTTACCAATGGTGTTTGTGTTTTGTTGCTGCTGTTTAGGAGCAGGCGCGGTTTTGTAACTCTTACCAAAAGACTTACCACCACCAAATTTCTTCGCTTCTGCGATAGGCGTTACGGCAACAGTAAACATCAGTAGGGCGACAATCGAAAATAAACGTTTCATCGTTATCCTTAAAATTGACGATATGTACTTAATCATGCTGATTGATGATGAAGCAAACAAGCATCCATATCAGTAGCACGCTAAATATGAGATATGACCATCATACTCCGTCAGATACAACAATGAAACATTCCATAATAGAAGACATGTATCAGAATATTGCCAAGCAATAGGTTTCTGACTGGTTTGTGTTATTGACGGTGATTCAGTAGCTGTCTATCATATTGAACGTTGTTCAATAAGTAGTTTTAGATTATGGCGCGCAGAAACGATCACACCAGAGAAGAGTTAGTCAACTTGACCCTTACTACGGTCAAAGACTTTTTAGACGAAAACTCTTACCACGAGCTCAGTCTTCGTAAGATTGCTAACATGATTGGTTACGTGCCAAGCACTTTAGTAAACATTTTCGGCAACTATAACTTGTTGCTTTTACACGCGGTTGCTCAAACGTTAGATGAGCTACAACAAGAAGCAGTGAAAGCGACCAAGAACAGTAAAGATGCCCATCAGGCCTTATTTGAACTGGCTTATTGTTATCACGATTTCGCGCAAAAACACCCACATCGTTGGCAGTTAGTTTTTGAGCACAATATGAATGGCGCAGAACTTCCTGAATGGCATGCAAAACGCATCGACGGTATGACTGGCATGCTAGAATCCTTACTTGCTCAAATCGCACCGCACCGTACTGAGTCTGAAGTACTTCAAGCGAGTCGCGTATTGTGGTCCGGAGTACATGGAATCACGCTACTAAGCGTTGATGATAAGTTTTTCTCTAGTGAACCTATTGATGGTAAAGAGCTTATTGATAACCTGATTTCAAACTATCTGATCAGCTGGTAATAAAGGATTATTCATGTCATCAGACAGCCAGTCGTCCTTGCTTAGGCAACGAAAGTTCCTTCCCTATTTTATTACCCAGTTTTTTGGTGCTTTCAACGACAATATCTTCAAAAATGTGCTGTTGCTGTTTGTCGCCTTTGCGGGGTCTAGTGCACTGCCCGTTTCTAGCAACTTATTTATCAACTTAGCCGCTGGCTTGTTCATCCTCCCGTTCTTTCTATTTTCCGCATCAGCAGGGGTGCTGGCAGATAAGTATGAAAAATCTTGGTTTATCCGCAAGGTAAAACTGTTCGAGATAGGCATAATGTTGCTTGGGGCTGTAGGTTTCATTACCGAGAGCTACGGTGTTTTACTCCTACTGTTATTCCTGATGGGCACGCAGTCAGCATTTTTCGGCCCAGTCAAATATGCATTGCTACCACAACAACTTAACGAGAAAGAACTCGTTCCGGGCAATGCACTAGTAGAAGCTGGTACCTTTATTGCTATTTTGATCGGTACACTAGGCGCAGGGCTGATTGCTTCCGCAGATAACGCTAAATACCTTGCTGCATTTTGTGTGGTTATCTTTGCCCTTCTTGGCTACTTATCAAGCCGTTCAATTCCCTTTGCTTCCGCTAGCGCTCCCGATATTCAATTTAAATGGCAGCCATACAAACAAACCAAACACACGCTTTCTATTGCCAAGTCTGACCGCATCGTCTTCCAATGCATCATGGCAATCAGCTGGTTCTGGTTCTTAGGCGCGGCTTATCTCACCCAGTTCCCTAATTTCACGAAAGAGTATTTGAATGGTACAGAGAGCGCGGTTTCATTTCTGTTAGCTTTGTTCTCGGTCGGTATTGCTGTTGGCTCAATGGCCTGTAACTGGCTCTCAAACCACAGAATTGAAGTAGGAATCGTACCGATTGGTGCTTTAGGTATCACCATATTCGGCTTCTTGATGGCGACATCTATTCCTACAGACTTACCTCGATTTCATACCTTTGTTGAGTTTGTAAGCTTCGACGCTTTTTGGCCGCTGTTCTTCTATCTACTAATGATCGGAATCTCTGGCGGCTTGTTCATCGTACCACTGTACGCGCTTATGCAACACAGAGCAAAAGAGACAGAGCGAGCACAAATCATTGCGGGGCTAAACATCTTTAACTCGTTGTTTATGGTGGGTAGCGCAATATTGGGTATCGTCTGCCTAAGCGTGCTTGAAATGACCATCCCCCAATTGTTCGCTCTATTGGCTGTTTTAAATTTCTTAGTTGCGGCATACATTTTCCTGCAAATCCCAATTTTCGTTGTGCGCTTTGCTATGTGGGTAGTCACTCACACAATTTACCGCGTAAAACACAAGAATTTGCACCACCTTCCTGAGCATGGTGGTGCATTAATCGTATGTAATCATGTGAGTTATATGGACTCGCTACTATTAAGTGCGGTTTGCCCACGCTTGATTCGCTTTGTGATGGAAGAAGATTACGCCAACCTTCCACCTCTACGACGTTTTCTTCGCCGAGCTGGTGTGATTCCGATCTCAGCCAGCAATCGCACTTCTATTCGTCGTGCATTCAGTGATGTTGAGGTGGCACTAAGTGAGGGGCATATTGTGTGTATTTTCCCTGAAGGTCGTTTGACATCAGATGGTGAGATGAACGAGTTTATGCGCGGTATAGACATCATCCTTCGTCGTAGCCCTGTTCCAGTGATACCAATGGCGTTGAAAGGCTTATGGGGCAGCTACTTCAGTCGCGCAAAAGGCCGAGCATGTAAGGGCTTACCAACGCGTTTCTGGTCTAGACTGGAAATCGAAGCTGGTACACCTGTCGATCCAAAACATGCCACAGCACAAGCTATGTTTGAGAAAGTAAAAGCACTTCGCGGCGACTGGCGCTAAACTCAAACAGAACAATTCTTAATTTTTGAACATGCGTTTAGTTTTTCTGAACGCACGTTCAATTCATTAAGACTTTCTGACCATAGGCGTTACGATATACTCTGCGCTTTAACTCACTACAACGAAGACACCCTTGAATACAAAGAATATCCCCTTTGGATTGGCACTGCTGTTTTGTTTAACCCCTTTTGTGTCCTCTCCTATCGCGCTTGTGATCGGTTTTCTTTTGGCGAGTTTTAGCCTAGTACCGACAGAGCTTCCTATTGCTTCATTTACCAAGAAGCTGCTTTCTTACTCCATTATTGGTTTGGGCTTTGGGATTCACTTTGACCAAGCTCTCGCGGTCACGTCTGATGGAATAGGTCTAATCATCGCGACCATCCTTGGCACACTTGTGATCGGCATGATGATTGCCAAAGCAATAAAACTTGAACGCACAACGGCGTATTTAATTGCTTCTGGTACTGCCATTTGTGGTGGTAGTGCGATTGCTGCTGTCGCTCCAGCGATCAAAGCAAAGGACGAACAAATCGGTCTTGCACTTGCAACGGTTTTCGTTCTGAACTCACTGGCGCTGTTTATCTTCCCTGTAATTGGTCACGCTATTGGTTTGGATCAGCATACGTTCGGAACGTGGGCTGCGATTGCAATTCACGATACCTCTTCCGTTGTGGGTGCGGCATCTGCTTACGGTGAAGAAGCATTGACTACCGCAACCACATTGAAGCTTGCTCGCGCATTGTGGATCATTCCTGTCGCACTGATCAGTGCCGTGATCTTTTCTCGTGGAAACGGTAAAGAAGGTAAAAGCAAGTTAGTGATTCCTTACTTCATTTTCTGGTACTGCGCTGCTATTGCATTCAGCGACTTCTTCCCGCAATTTGAAGTGGTGTATCAAGGCATCTTTGCTATTGCTAAGCAAGCGCTTGTGGTGTGTCTGTTCTTGATTGGTTGCAGTATTTCAGTATCGAAGCTGAAGTCTGCAGGGGCAAAACCATTATTGTTTGGTGTCACACTGTGGGTGCTGATTTCTACAACATCACTCGGTTGGCTACTGCTGAGCTAAACCTTAATTAACTTTCTGTGGCTGGGTGAGCTCTGCTTTTTTCGCGCTCTGGTTTTTGTGTACCAACACTAAAGCTATCGCGACCAGAAAGGCGGTTAGCTCAGCCAATGAGCGCGTTAGTCCCTCAGTGCTCATCGCAAGGCCAATTTGCAGCAACACCGCTGCCACCAAAGCTAATTTTATCATCCTGAACCTTATGCTTTATTTCTTAATCTTTAAGCATAATTATGATTCAGAGTTATAAGGATTCGAAATTCCCTTTTCGACTAATTCATTGCTAAATCAACTAAGTTGGCTCTCCACCCATGAAATGAAAGTCTTCACTTTAGGGCGGTGCTCATACCCAGATGGACAGAGTAAATCATACCCCTGCTGAGTATCCATCGTAGGGTAAGGGCTCACTAGTTCTCCTTTGTCTAAGAGATCTTTGACAAACCGATATCGTCCCATCGCAACACCAACATTGTTTCTCGCGGCTAACACAGCCATATCACGGTGACTAACACAATAAAAGTGTTGGAAAACATCCACATCTAATACCATGTGAGACACCCACCTCTGCCATACGTCAGAGCCTAATGCATGAATAAAATTAATACGGAGTAGAGAGGCGAGCCCATCTTCTAAAATATTCATCTCTTTCATGTACTGCGGTGTGCAAACAGGAATGTACTTTTCACCAAACAATCGCTGACGATAAACATCAACAAGGTCCTCAGTATCATAAAAGATAGCCACATCGATCTGATTTGTTACAAGATCTAACTGACTTTCTTGCGCAAATAGATTGAGATTGAAACCTGGGTAATGGCGCTTAAAGTCCGCAACCCTTGGCATTAACCAACCGTTTAAGAATCCTGGAGAGGCGGCAATGTTTATCTCGCCCACTAAATCCGTCGACTTTATTTCTTCAATCTCATTAAAAATGGTACTGAGCGATGTAGATAACGTCTTTTGAAAACGACGCCCTTCCTCTGTCAGCTCAAGCTTTCTCGTGCCGCGAACGAACAAGGTAAAACCCAGCTCTTGCTCGAGTACTTTAATGCGATGACTAACCGCACCTTGGGTTAAATGCAACTCCTTCGCTGCATGAGTAAAGCTAAGGTGCTTCGCTGCGATACTAAAGGTATGAAGATTCCTAAGCAGTAATTGTTGGTTAGCCATGACACACCATGCATTAAAAATATTAATTCATGATAGTAGTGAATTCGTTTGTTTGCGTCGATAATTAAGTTTCAAATAGTCCCTAGAAACTTAATAAAAACGCCAATTTCCAGCATAGATCATATTCTGGGAGGCATTAAAAATTATAGGGGCAAATATGAATATACTCGGCTACATGCAAAAAGTCGGTAAGGCGTTGATGGTTCCCGTAGCGACACTACCCGCTGCGGCAATCTTGATGGGCATAGGCTACTGGATTGACCCTGTCGGGTGGGGCTCAGAAAGCGTACTGGCCGCATTTTTAATCAAATCTGGTGGTGCCATCATCGATAACATGGCAGTGCTATTTGCCGTCGGTGTCGCTTTTGGTCTAAGCAGAGACAAGAATGGCTCTGCCGCACTTTCCGGCTTTATTTGTTTTATGGTTTTAACCACATTGCTTGCGCCAGGAGCGGTCACTCAGCTGATGGGCGTCACAGCAGATGAGGTGCCTGATGCGTTCAACAAGATTAATAACCAGTTTATCGGTATCTTAGTCGGCATAATCTCAGCGGAGATTTACAACCGTTACTCTGGAGTCGAGTTACCTAAGGCATTAGCGTTCTTCAGTGGAAAACGCCTAGTTCCGATCCTAACTTCTATTGCTGGTATGGCATTGGCCTTCGTTCTGCTTTACGTTTGGCCTGTGATTTACGATGCACTGATCATTTTCGGCACTAAGTTGGAAGCAATGGGCGCTGTCGGTGCCGGTCTTTTTGGTTTCTTCAACCGCCTGATGCTGACCATCGGCATGCACCACGCGCTTTACCCAGTGTTCTGGTTTGATGTAGTTGGGATTAATGACATTCCAAACTTCCTCGGTGGTGCACAATCTATTGCGAATGGCACTGCGGTTGTTGGCCAAACTGGTATGTACCAAGCAGGCTTCTTCCCTATCATGATGTTTGGTCTGCCGGGCGCTGCGCTTGCGATGTACCGATGTACCACTGCGCAGATAAAGAGAACAAAAACAAAGTATTTTCTATCATGCTTGCCGCTGCAATGGCGTCTTTCTTCACAGGCATCACCGAGCCACTAGAGTTCAGCTTTATGTTCCTAGCGCCTGTGCTTTACCTAATCCACGCAGTACTAACGGGCATTTCTATGTACATTGCTGCAAGCATGCAATGGATGGCAGGCTTCGGTTTCTCCGCTGGGTTCGTAGACTTTGTGCTTTCAAGCCAAAATCCACTAGCAACCAAATGGTACATGTTGATCCCACAAGGTTTAGTGTTCTTCGCTCTGTACTACACGATATTCCGCTTCGCGATCGTTAAGTTCAACCTGCGTACTCCGGGTCGTGGCGAAAACATGGAGAAGGAAGTAACAGAAAACGTTGGTGAACTTGCAAAAGATTACATTGCCGCTATCGGTGGTGCAGATAACATCCTAGAGGTAGACAACTGTATTACCCGCCTACGCTTAACCGTAAAAGATTCCTCACTGGCTGACGAAGCAAAACTAAAACAGCTCGGCGCAGCAGGTGTAGTTTGTATTGGTAAAGGTGGCCTGCAAGTCATCATCGGCCTAGGTAAAGTAGATAAAGTAGCGGAGCAAATGAAAGTCGCCCTCGCTAACTAAAGAATTGTGGTGACTCACCATCACCACATCCCCCTGAAGTGCAATAACGCTTAGTCACCGTTTTGCACTTCATTTTTTAACCAGTCTTTTACCGCTTTGCGCGATACTTTAATTCCTCCAGCCAATAAGGTTTGAGGCATTACATAATACGCGACCGGCCATTTGAATTTTTCTAGCTTAGTTTGCAGGTGTTGCTCGTATTGAGCTTTGTCCAGTAATGAATCCGTCTGCATCACCGCCACTGGCCGATGTCCAAATTCCACATCTTCTACCGGTACAACGATGCTCTGCGAAACACTCTCTATTTGGTTCAGTGCCGCTTCTATCTCTTCACAATGAACGTTTTCTCCACCAGAGATAAATTGGTTATCTGCTCGACCAATGATCTTGAGTTCATCCCCTTGCCATTCACCTAAGTCTTTGCTGTCGAACCAACCACTTTCATTCAGGAGAGAAGTAATATTACCTTGATGAAAATAGCCTGCTGCCAGGGTCTTACCGCCGATATAAATACGTTGTTCCACCAGCTTAATATCGCGGTTTTGCAACAGATGCCCCGCATTGCTGATGCTATCGATTCGCTTAGCTGTTACGGTAGACGCAGCTTCTGTCATGCCATAACCTAACCAAGTTTCAACCCCCTGCTGTGTCGCCCGTAAAGCCAGTTCGTGTCCAACATGACTACCACCAAGTAACACATGAGTAAGAGACAGTTTAACTTGGTCATCCAACAGACGTTTTAATTGCGTTGCGACCAAAGACGCATGAGACACACCAAGAATATCTTCTGCTAGATTGCCATTTCCCACCTTCAGAGTCGCACCAGCAAACAACCAACGATAAACGATCGCAAGGCCAGATACATGGTAGAGCGGCAGTGACAACAACCAAGTATTTCGTTGAGTAAATCGAAACTCCTCTAACAAACCTTGTGCTGAAGCAAAGTGCTGTAGATGGTTGTGAGCTACTGCTTTGGGCGTTCCCGTTGAACCGGAAGTAAATACGATAGTAGCGAGTACATCACGCGCATAGCCGTCAGTTGGAGTAACGACATCCGCGTTTATCATGTTCTGAATGGAAATAAACGTCGCATCGAGTTGTGACAACTGACGCCCTGAATAAGCATTCGCTAGGCTATCAGCAAACCAAACAAAACGTTGTTGATGAGTTTTGTAAAGTGTCTTGAGCTTGCCTTGCAATGCCTCCAAAGGCTGCGGCATCGTCAACGCTACAATAGCGCCCAATTGCTGGGCAGCAAGGGAAAGCAACAATGCATCGACTTGATTCTTGCCGACTAAAGTCAAGACATCACCATTTGCCAGTCCCTGCTGCTGCAAATAATGCGCATATCGGTCAACGCGAGATGCTAATTGCTGCCAATTTATAGACTCTGTGGTTGTTTCCAGCGCAATAGAAAAAGGGCTCATTTGAGCCCAATATTTCCATGGTGCAATCGCAATCGTCTCTATGCTGAATGCCACACTAACTCCTGCTCTGATAGCGGAATAATTGGAAGTTCACATTTAGGCCACCCCTGTTCCAATTGCGCTTTGTACAAGCCAATTGTATCCAAGCCAGGGATTTCATTCGGCAGTTGCCATTGAGCTAAACGTGCTAACTGGTTCAGACCCAAGCTGGATTCAATACTTGAGCTTATCACAGCTTTGATACCCAGAGTTTTAGCCTTCTCAATCAGCTTAATACAAAACTCAACCGAGCCGATCAACGTTGGCTTAATAATGATGGTCTTCACACCGGTAAGATCTTCTAGGCGGAAGTCTTCACGACGAACCGCATCCTGTAGCGTTTCATCCCACGCGATAGCAATCCCCGTATTGATAGCAAACGACAGACTGTCACCCGGAGAGCGGCATGGTTCTTCCAAGAAGGTGATACGCTGACGCAGTGATGGGGCAATGTACTTAGCAAACTGCTGCGCTTTTTCTGGCGTCCAAGCACGGTTTGCATCAAGGCGAAGTGTCAGCTGCGGTATCGACTCAAGAAATAAGTTCACTAGCATGCCGTCGCGAATCGGTTCGTATAGACCCACTTTTACCTTCGCAACTTTCTCGCCTTCCATCTCGTTCAGTTTAGGAATCAGCTCATCAGGGTCACCATTACACAGGGGCGCAGCTTGATACTGCCCTTGTACCGGTAGACCGCCTTCTAGCTCAAGTTGAGCCATCGATAAGCCAAACGCCACAGAGGGATACATGTGGTTGTAATCCACGGGTAAATCCGCAACCCAACGCTCCGCTTGAGCTTGCAGTTGAACACCAGCGTCTTCGGTACCTTCAAGGCTAAAGCCCGTTAAAGGTGCAACTTCACCACGACCAATTTTGTCGCCATCCGTTAATTCAAGAATGAAGCCAACACGCTCAGTCAGTTTGTTGTCACGTAATATAACGCCACTGTCCATTGGTAGAGAGTAACGATAAATCTTCGCTTTACGCATAATTCGAATCCTATGTAATACCATATATTCTGAACTTTTTAGCGAGAGAACCCGCTAACCTCCCAGAGGGCGAGGCGCTCAGGACGAAAAACGAAACAGAGGAGCACAAAGGCTCCTCTTTCTTTACGGATTATGGGTTACGAGGGAACTTGTCGAAGTCTGGGCGACGTTTCTCGTTGAATGCGTTGCGGCCTTCTTGGCCTTCATCTGTCATGTAGAACATCATGGTTGTGTTACCAGCCAGTTCTTGCAAGCCAGCTTGACCATCACAGTCCGCGTTCAATGCGGCTTTCAAGCAACGCAATGCCATTGGGCTGTGCTGTAGAACTTCACGACACCAACGAACGGTTTCTTTCTCTAAGTCTTCTAGTGGTACAACCGTGTTTACTAGACCCATGTCTACCGCTTCTTGAGCATTGTAGAAACGACATAGGAACCAGATTTCGCGAGCTTTCTTCTGACCTACGATACGAGCCATGTAAGACGCGCCCCAACCGCCATCAAAAGAGCCCACCTTAGGACCAGTTTGACCAAATTGTGCATTCTCCGCCGCAATCGTCAGGTCACACATCATGTGCAACACGTGACCACCACCGACAGCCCAACCTGCGACCGATGCGATCACTGGTTTTGGACAAGTACGAATATCGCGTTGGAAGTCTAATACGTTTAAGTGGTGCGTACCTTGGTCGTCTTTGTAGCCGCCGTAGTCGCCACGGATCTTCTGGTCACCGCCAGAACAGAACGCATCTTCACCTAGACCTGTCAGGATGATCACACCAACAGTCGAGTCATAACGCGCATCTGCCAGTGCATCAATCATCTCTTTTACAGTTTGAGGACGGAAAGCATTACGTACCTGTGGACGTGCAATGGTAATTTTCGCGATACCATCAACAGACTTGTGATAGTGGATATCCTCGTATTTCTCGCTGCAATCTTTCCATTGAACCGGAGCGTAAAGTTCTTCTTCAGAAATGCCTACTGTTTTAGCCATGGTGATTCCCATTGTTCTCGTTGCTCTCACTGAAAGTGAGAATGAATTATTTGATTAATCTGTATCGCAAACTTCTGGGGTTGCTCTTGATGAGCGTTATGCCCTGCTCCCTCAATTTGTCGATATGCCAACCCGCTCATTTCTGCCAGTTGACTGAATTTTTTGTCTTTAGCACCGCACACGTAATACAGCGGAACCGCTTGTTGTTGCAGTGCTGGTAGCAAATAACCTTGCTTAGCCAAAGAAGTCGCAAGCAACATATCTGCGACTGACGAGCCAAGATTAGCACTTCGTTTTGTCACTAATGTTTGTCTTTGCTCATGGTTTAGTGAAGAAAAGACCAACTGTTGGTACCAATCGTTCAAAACACAAGCAAGAGGCTCAATTTTGAAACGCTTTGCCCAGCAAGTGTCATTCTTTAATCTGGTCTGCTTATCTGACTCGTTTTGTAGACCGAAGTTTCCTCCTTCAACAATGGCACCACAAATATTGAGATCTGAAAAACACTGGTGCGCAAGGCCATGCATAGCAATGCGTCCACCCATTGAGTAACCAATCAAAATAAGCGGTTGTTGTGAAGGAAATAGTAAAGATAGTGTGGAATTGAGCAATTTGCAGCAATCATCTAGATCACTGCAAGAAATAGATTGGCTTTGACCATGACCAGGAAGGTCAATCGTCACACGTTCGAATTGAGGTAACGCGTTTGAGCATAGATGCCAATCCGCTCCGCTACCTAACAAGCCATGCAAAAACACCAGAGTAGGCAAAGTGCTACCTTGGTGCTTTTCCGTTGCTGGAAAGTGCTCAGAATAGAGCATGCAAATTCTTGTTGAACGATTTTAAATGCTCAACAGCTTGGTTAGACGGCGTTTGCACTTCAATCACCAATGCGCCTTGCCCTGAAGCAAAATGCTCAGAAACCAAAGATTGGTATTCTGCTAATGAGCTTGGTTGACGATACTCTAAACCAAACTGCTTCGCGGCGTGCTCAAAGTCGTAACCATGAGGCATTTGGTAGAACGACTCACGATGTTCCTGCGGCACCGGCAGTAAATCAAAAATCGCGCCGCCATCATTGTTCGTAATCACCAACACTGACGGTAACTTACTGTGCGTAAACAACGCCAGTGAGTTCAACCCATACAATGCCGACGTATCGCCAATAAACATTAACATCGGGTTCTGGCGCGCGCGTTGAACCCCGCTTGCCGTTGCAAACAGGCCATCAATGCCTGAAGCACCACGGTTGGTAAACACTTCAGTATTGTCGAGCTTACCAAACATATCAATTAAGCGAACAAACAAGCTGTTACCCACAAACAGGTCAACACCTTTTGCGCGCTCTGCAACATCAATGGCTAATGCAATCTCGCTTAGCTCACTCTTAGGATCAGAAACGAACAAACCTTTTGCATGCTGAGTCACTTGCTTAATGTCAGTCGCAAGGTCGTCTGCCCAACCAGTATATTCCGATTCAAACTCTGTGGTACGTTCTACCCAAGAGCTCGGTTGTTCAGCCCAATGCCATTGTGGCAAGTGGCTTTGATTATCACGGTCTAAACGTGGAGAAACATACCAGTATTGAATATCTCTACCATGTTGGCTACGCGAAACATGTTTATCGAGCCAGTGGTTAAAACGCTTGGAGATGATTCGGCTACCAAATTGAACCACTAAATCACAGCTATCTAACTGGCTCGCCAATCTTGGATGCTGCAACCACATATCAAAATGGGCCCAATCCGAACTCACACCACTTTGAGGATCAGCCAAAACAGGCCACCCCATTTGCTCAGCAAACGAACGTGCAGCCTGTGCTTGGGCTAAAGGCAAACTCCCAATGACCACGATACCTTTGTTGTCACCACAGCTTGGAATCGCACTGTTCGTTTTCGGGTTGAATCGTTGACAATAAGTCACGCGACTTTCTTTCCAACCAGCAACCGTATCGAGGTAATCTTGGTGAGTACTTTTTTCTACGTTTGAGTATAACGGCTCAGGGAAGGCACAGTTGATGTGTACCGCACTGCCTTTTAGCCGCTGCGTGAACATCACTTCATCCACAGAGGTCAAAAGCCAGTTGAGTGGCGTAGACAATGTCGGGCTTGGCAAATTCAGACTGTCAGAAACATGCTGTGAGAAAATACCAAGTTGATTGATGGCTTGATTTGCACCACACCCTACCAACTCGACTGGTCTATCGGCAGTCAATACCACCAGCTTTTCACCAGTGAGTTTTGCCTCTGCAATAGCGGGCAACAGATTGGCGACGGCAGTACCAGAGGTCACGATCAATGCCACAGGCTCTCTACTGGCTTTTGCTAGCCCTAATGCCATAAAGCCCAAACCACGCTCATCAAAGTGCGTGTGAATGGTAAAATTTGGATTATCCGCCGCCTCCACCGTTAAAGGGGTAGAGCGAGAACCTGGTGCAATACAGATATGATTTACACCAAAGCGGTTTAATTCTGTCAGGATGGTTTCAGACCAAATTCGATTTAAAACAGCTTGATCAGCATTCATGATGCAACCCCAAGCGGTGGGTGGTCTGAAATAAGAGAAAGTAACGTTGACATTTTTTTATCTAACTCGGCCCATTCATGCTCTGCAATGGAACCTGGAACAATACCCGCGCCAGCAAACAGTTGAACTTGTTCTTCAAGGATCAACGCACTTCTGATTGCGACACAAAACTCTGCACGCTCATGGCTGATATAACCCATGGAGCCTGCATACCAGCCGCGTGCAAACGGCTCATTATCTAAAATAAACTGCATCGACTCTTTACGGGGCAACCCAGCAACAGCGGCTGTCGGCTGTAAAGCAGAGAGTAACTGAACGCCATTAATGCCCGTTTTAAGATCCGCATGGATATTACGCTTTAAATGCTGCACTTTTCTCAGGCGAACCAAACGAGGATCAGTTTCAACGTCAACGCTTTCTGAGTGGGGTGAAAGACGTTCAATAATGTCGTCCACCACATACTGGTTCTCATTGAGGTTCTTAGAATCTTGAGATAGCCAGTTCGCCAATTCCATATCTTGAGTCGCATTCTCGCCACGGCCTATCGTACCGGCTAATGCTTCCGTATGTAGTTCGTGTCCGATACGCGAATACAAACGCTCTGGTGTGGATCCCATAAAGCTGTGTTTACTGTCTAAGCTCAACAGAAAATGAAAACTATGATGGTTGTTGAGGTAGCTCGCTTTCAATAGCTGCGCAGCAGAAAGTGTCGAATCTAAATGAACAGTCGATTTGCGAGCCAACACCACTTTTTTAAACTCGTCATTGTCGATACCAGTGAGCACCTTCTCTACCAAATCATTCCATTGTGGCTCCGTCGGAGCGTGATCAATCGAACGGATATGAGAAGAGATTGGCGCTAAGCTAGGCACATCAGAGACCAGCTTTTTCAAGCCTGCTAATGTACGAGTTTTATCTTCTGCGATATTCACCGCAAGTGACCATTGCTGGTCAAACCGAATCAACTCAATTTGCGGAAGAAAAAAGAAGGATGTCATACAGCGACGATTTTTCTCGTGCTGACCGTCAAATGAACGACCGCCCCATACGCGTTGGCCTTCACCAAGGATCGTATAGGCAGGTCCAGGATCGGTAAAGGAGTGGAGTTGGCCTAGAGCAACAACTTCTTCACGAGTATCACGGGACTGCCAGTAAAACTTGGGAAAAAGTGGTTGTGCTTCAAGCCAGTCTATAAACGCGAAATTGGGTTTCTCGCTGAGTGGCTCGATTAAACGTGTTTGATTGCCTTCCGTTTGCTGAACTCGCTCGATAATTCTATTTACGGCTTGATGGAACTGTGACAAATCAACCTCGAAACGTGTGAGGATAAAGGATAACTGACGGCTACTCTAAGTTTAGACCCAAAGCAAATCAAGGTCGTATACGATCTTTTGCAAATTCCTGTGATACCAACAGAACAAAACTTAATCACCAAACGGATAATTTACAGATTTTTATTCTAATAAAAAACAAATTATTGTATTTTAATAAAGAAATTAACGATTTTTTAGGAATTAAGCAATGCAAAATATCGGGATGTCGTCAAAACTCGACAATGTCTGCTACGACATTAGGGGTCCTGTACTCAAACATGCTAAACGCATGGAGGAAGAGGGGCATAAAATCCTAAAGCTAAACATTGGTAACCCCGCCCCATTTGGTTTTGACGCCCCTGATGAGATTCTAGTAGATGTCATTCGTAATCTGCCAACTTCTCAAGGCTATTGTGATTCCAAAGGCATTTATTCGGCGCGTAAAGCTGTCGTGCAGCACTATCAGCGCAAAGGCATCCGATCGTTAGATGTTGAAGATGTATACGTTGGTAACGGTGTATCAGAGCTGATCGTGATGGCGATGCAAGCATTACTGAACAATGGCGACGAAATGCTGATCCCTGCGCCAGACTACCCGCTTTGGACGGCATCTGTTGCTTTGTCTGGCGGTAAACCTGTGCATTATATCTGTGATGAAGGGGCAGACTGGTACCCAGATCTTGAAGACATCAAAAAGAAAATCACGCCAAAAACCCGTGGTATTGTTCTTATCAACCCGAACAACCCAACAGGTGCGGTATACAGTCGTGATTTCCTATTAGAAGTTATCGAGATTGCGCGCCAACACAACCTGATCATCTTCGCTGATGAAATCTACGACAAAGTCCTTTACGACGGCGCGACACACACCTCGGTTGCAACGCTAACAGAAGATGTATTGGTGATGACGTTCAACGGTCTTTCAAAAGCGTATCGCGTTTGTGGTTTCCGTGGCGGTTGGATGTTCCTAACGGGTCCTAAACATCTAGCACAAGGTTACATCAATGGCTTAGAACTCCTTTCTTCGATGCGTTTATGTGCCAACGTACCAATGCAACATGCGATTCAAACCGCATTGGGTGGCTACCAGAGTATTAATGAGCTGATCTTGCCGGGTGGTCGTTTGCTTGAGCAACGTAACCGAGCTTACGAACTGATCAACCAGATCCCTGGTGTTTCGTGTGTGAAGCCGAAAGGTGCGATGTATTTGTTCCCGAAAATCGACACCAAGATGTACAACATTAAGAATGACCAACAAATGGTGCTCGACTTCTTGAAGCAAGAAAAAGTACTTCTGGTACAAGGTTCTGGCTTTAACTGGCCGAAACCGGATCACTTCCGTATTGTTACACTGCCGCACGTAGAAGATCTCGAAACCGCGATTGGCCGCTTTGAGCGTTTCCTATCAACGTATAGCCAGTAGTAATTACTGCTGATCTCTCATATGCTTAGAGGAGCTCCCAGTGAGCTCCTTTTTCGTATCAAATACCAATGTCACTTACGAACGGTTTGTGGGATCGGTACATAGGAGAGTGCAATGAAAGAAAGCCATTTTTTCGCCCACTTGGCCCGAATGAAACTCATCCAACGCTGGCCACTGATGCGCTCAGTCTCGCCAGAAAATGTCTCTGAACACAGCTTACAAGTTGCCTTCGTAGCGCATGCCCTAGCATTAATTAAAAACAAAAAATTCGGCGGTACACTAAACCCTGAACGTATCGCTATACTCGCCATGTACCATGATTCGAGTGAAGTACTCACTGGGGATCTACCGACCCCCGTTAAGTACTACAACCCTGAAATTTCTAAAGAATATAAGAAGATTGAAGCAGCGGCAGAACAAAAACTGCTCTCGATGTTACCTGAAGAGTTTCAAGATGATTTCGCACCCTACTTGCTCTCGCATTCCGCTCATGAAGAAGACGCTAAAATCGTTAAGCAAGCAGATTCTATCTGTGCGTACCTTAAATGCTTGGAAGAACTCAGTGCAGGAAACCACGAATTTGCCTTGGCAAAGAAACGCTTAGATATCACATTGCAAGAACGCAAAACACCGGAAATGGAATACTTCCTTCATACCTTTGCCCCAAGTTTTGAATTATCGCTGGATGAAATTAGCTAGTTGATGGAGAGAAATGTGTCATTTGAATTAAACGCTTTATGGCAAGAACGCCATGATGATGAACATAAAATCCGCCGCGATGACCATCGTAGCCCGTATCAACGTGATCGTGCACGCATTCTGCATTCTGCAGCATTTCGACGCTTACAAGCGAAGACCCAAGTGCATGGCAACAGCTTGGAAGATTTTCACCGAACTCGACTCACCCACTCTCTAGAAGCAGCGCAGCTTGGAACAGGTATTGTTGCCCAACTAAAAAAGAAGCAACCTGAATTTCGAGATCTACTGCCGTCTGACAGCTTGATCGATTCATTGTGTCTCGCACACGACATTGGTCATCCCCCTTATGGGCATGGTGGTGAAGTCGCCTTAAACTACATGATGCGTGATCACGGCGGCTTTGAAGGCAATGCTCAAACCTTCCGTATCGTCACCAAGCTTGAACCTTATACCGAGCACTTCGGCATGAACCTATCACGTCGCGCTTTACTCGGTTTAATAAAGTACCCAGCTCTGCTTAGTCAAACACGCTCCACGCGCCTACCGGACCCGGTTGAGCATCAACGCAAACTCAAAGCCAAAGATTGGAGCCCTGCCAAAGGCATTTATGATTGCGATAAGGATTTATTCGATTGGGTCATTGCGCCACTGACCGAAAACGACAAAGCACTATTAAGCCAAATGCGTTGCCGCCCTGAATCAGACTTGGAGCACTGTAAAACTCGGTTTAAGTCTTTGGACTGCTCAATAATGGAGCTAGCGGACGACATCGCCTATGGCGTACATGATTTAGAAGATGCCATTGTGCTTGGTATGGTAACTCGACAGCAGTGGCAAGAAGGGGCAGCAAGCCAGCTTGCAGATTGCGGAGACCCTTGGTTTGAAGAACACATCGGTTCCATCGGTCAAATGTTGTTTAGTGGTAAACATCATCGACGTAAAGACGCGATTGGTGGCATGGTTAACGCCCTATTGACGAGTATCTCAATCAAAGTAGTTGATGAGCCATTCAATAACCACTTACTGGCTTGGAACGCCTGTTTAGAACCTCATATGGCAAAAGCACTAGAAGTATTGAAACACTTCGTGAGCCAATATGTGATTCAAATTCATCAAGTACAGATTGTTGAATACAAAGGCCAGCAAATCATCATGGATTTATTTGAAGCGCTCAGTGCAGATCCTGAACGCTTGCTACCCAAACACACTCAAGAACTTTGGAAAGAAGCAATGGATGAGAGTGCAAAAATGCGCGTCATTGCAGATTACATCTCAGCGATGACCGACGGCCATGCACAGAAGCTGCACCGTCAGTTGTTTTCTTCAATTGTCTTATAGAGAATGCTCTATAGATTCGCTACTCACCTTTCAGATAGTTCTTCTCAAATACGCCCGGAGGCATCTGGGCGATTTGAAATTCAATCATCTTCTCAAAAGCAATCAACAAAGGAGTAAGATCCTTGCTAGGTTGAAGTAACGAGAGCGCATGAAACCCCGCTTCTACCGTCGACAAGCTGTTATCAGAAGGCGCTTTACGAATCGTATAATGACCTTGTAAGTCTTCCGGTAGTTTAACCGTCTGGATAGTATGAAGGTTCGTCGACAGTTGCCACATCTTGTAGGCTTTCTTCCAAGTACCGTCGAGTAAGATTAAACGTGTTTTCTTATCGGGCACTTCTGCAACCGTCGCCAATTCTGAAAGGCACAACGATTGCTCTGAAGGGTAAAGAATGAAATGTTGGTAGGTTTCATCTTCAAGCAACGCATTCAAGGCCGCACTGTCAGAAAAGTCTTCTCCAATCAGGCAAGTACAATGATTTAGGCTCAAATTGAGAATCCGTGCCGTACCAAGAGGACGATGTTCTTCACTCGTATGCTGAAGAATGATAAGTTCAACCTCGCTTGCTAGCGGTACAATCCATTGGCAAATACAGGCTTTGAGCGATTTTCCACACTGAGAACAATAACGAGACATAGAGTGAACCTTTATACATTGCTGAGCATCATCAGCGTTATCTGTTTAATTCTTCAATTCGAACCCATGGCAAGTCTGACTGAATGGCATGCTTACAATATACGCCATGGCGAATGGTGGCGAATCGTAACAGGAAATCTCACGCATACCAACTTTGCTCATCTCGGCATGAATCTCGCTGGATTATGGGTTATTGGTTTTATCTTTCGACCGACAGCACGTAACTTCACCATCGTATTTTTGATTCTTTGTTCATTTGTCGGTGCGATGAATCTTTTTACCAATATGTCAGTTTATGTCGGGTTGTCAGGTGTATTGCATGGACTCTTTGGTTTCTGGGCGCTCAGTGAGGTTTTCGACGGCAGAAGAAGCAGTTTGGTGCTGGTAGGTGGCTTAATTGCAAAAGTCGCGTGGGAGCAATTCTACGGCCCCTCCACTAGTACTGCAGCTATGATTGGCGCACGTGTTGCGGTTGACGCTCATTTATTTGGTGCAATTGGTGGTTTAGGCATGGCTTGGTTGGAAAAGTTAATGCATCGCCGGATCTTTGGTTAAACCAGATAAGCGATCTTTGGCCTTCCTCAAATTTAAATCTGACCAAATAAAAAATCCCGAACCGGTAATGAGGATTGGTTCGGGAAAGCAGTAATAGGAAACAGAAACTTCGCTTTTCAATGGCCAAAATGTATTTACAGCAAAATTCGCTCTTGGTTTTTCTTCACCGTTGCTTCCCCAATGCCTTTCACTTTGCTTAAGTCCGCTGCCGTTTTGAATGGACCGTGCTCTTCACGATACTTTACTATCTGTTCGGCTTTCTTCTCGCCAATACCATTAAGTAATGTCGCGATCTCTTCCGCTGAAGCAGTATTCACATTAACAGTAATCTCAATACCTTCGTATTTCGACGATTTCGACTTTGTTGTCTCACCGCCGGCCGCCCATCCCACTGGTGTCAATAGCATTAAGCACAGCGTTAACATCCATTTCATATTGAGTGCTCCTCCTGAGTTATCTTGTCAAAGTACTGACTACTCTAGATAAACCGAGCACGGCATTGAAGTGACTTCAGATAAAAATAAAACGGGCCGCTAATGCGACCCGTTTTAGTTAACATGCAAATTACATTCGTAGTGCTTAGTTGCTCACAACAAAGTACTCGATGTCAGTGTTTGCGCGTAGTACTGCGATAACAGAAGTAAGATCTTGTTGTGAAGAAGCACGTTGCATCTGCATTGCTACTTGCTCTTCTAAAGAAGCATCTAGTTCAGCTTTCACAGCATCAAGCTCGATAACCACGATGTTACCAGCAAGGTCTTTTGACTGACCGTATACAGGCTTGTCATCAACTGGTTTCGCCATAGCAAATACTGTGCTCGCCAGTGGAGAACGACGGTCTACGGTTTCTTGCTCACCAAACGTTAGATTGTTTTCAGCAAGGATAGCCGTGTTGCCTTCTTTAAGCGCAGCAACCACTTTCGTACCTAGTTCGATTGCGCCTTGCTCACCTTTAACGCGAGATAGCTCAGCAACCACTTGGTCTTTCACTTCGTCTAGAGGAAGTACGGTCTCGTCACGAGCATCTTCAACGCGAACAACAATGATGTGCTCAGGTGCGACTTCGATTGCTTCAGAGTTTAGACCATCTTCTTTCACTTCTGGGCTTAGAATCGCCTGCATTACTGCTTGGTTCTTAAGCACTTCAGGCGCATCAACTTGAGAAATGAAGTCTGTCGTTTTCACTTCTTGGCCAACCGCTTTAGAAGCGTCGTCTAGAGAGTCAGGGAATTCAAACGCCACTTTCTCTAGCTCGTTTTGTAGCTCGTAGAATTGATCAACTGCTTTTTGGTCAACCATCTCTTGTTTGATTTCAGCTGCGACTTCAGAGAAAGGCTTAGCAACAGAGTCTTTAAGCTCTTCAAGCTTGATGATGTGGTAGCCAAAGTCAGACTTCACTAGACCAGTCACGTCACCAGGGTTCTTAAGTGCGAACGCCGCTTCTTCGAATGCAGGGTCCATTACATCGCGCTCAATCCAACCTAGGTCGCCGCCGTTTTCAGCACTGCCAAAGTCGTCAGATTTTTCTTCTGCTAGCTTAGCGAAATCTGCACCACCGTTAAGTTCATCAAGAATGGCTTGTGCTTTCGCTTCATCATCACCTTCAACTAGGATATGTGCGACGCGACGTTGCTCTTCTGAAGAGTATTTGTCTAGGTGATCATCGTAGTATTTCTTAACTTCTTCGTCAGAAACTTGGATTTGCTTTTTCAGTGCTTCAGCTGATAGTTCAATGTAAGCGACTTTTACTTGCTCTGGGCGAGTAAACATATCTGGATTTGCTTTGTAGTACTCTTGAATTTCTTCATCAGTAAGATCTACTTTTTTAGCAAACTCAGCTAAGTCGATAGTCACAGTACGAACGTCACGAGTTTGTGTGAACAGCTTACCTTCTGACTGAACTTCACCTGGTAGAGTGAACTCACTGGTTTGCAGAGCGTTAAGCAGTTGCTCACGAACCAATTCACGACGCATGTACTCTGCAAATGAATCTGGAGAGAAACCAGCACGGCGCAAAGAAGCTTGGTAGATGTCTTGGTCAAATTGGCCGTTAGACTGGAACTGAGGCATGTCTAGAATCATGCTACGTACTTGAGCATCGCTGATGCGTAGACCTAGTGCTTCAGCTTGTTGATCAAGCAACACATCGTTGATCATACGATCTAGAACTGATTTGCGGAAAGATTCAACGTATGCAGGGTCTGCTAGCAACTGAGAGAAGTTGTCACCCAATTGAGCTTGCATGCGGTTACGCTCATTTTGGTAAGCCATTTCGAACTCACCACGAGCGATCTCGGTATTACCTACTTTCGCCGCAGAGTTGTTGTTACCACCAACAATGTAGCTACCTACACCTGCAAATACGAAAGATAGAATGATAAGTCCAAGGATAATTTTGACCGCGATGCTATTCACGCCTTCGCGTAGTCGATCCATCATAATTTAACTGCTCTCCACAATTGAAGCCGACTGCTTCTAATAGAAAATGTAATGTCGCGATAATATCAGAAAAAGAAATGCGCATCAGTAGGATGCGCATAATTTAAGAAAGTTCGGCTCTTAGTTTGTAAATTTTTGTACAAATCTGACTGTTTGAACAAAAACTATGCAATGGCCGTTCGCTGAACCAGCTCTGCGTCATCGACGCAAAGAATTAGTTACAAGCGTCTTTTAGAGCTTTACCAGCTTTGAAAGAAGGTACTTTAGCTTCTGCGATTTGGATTTCTTCACCAGTTTTTGGGTTACGGCCTGTGCGTGCTGCACGAGTGCGTACGCTGAAAGTACCGAAGCCAACAAGCGCAACTTGGTCACCAGACTGAAGCGTACCACTTACTGCTTCGATGAATGCATCTAGAGCGCGACCAGCTGATGCTTTAGAGATGTCTGCGTTTTCTGCGATTTGTTCTACTAGTTGAGTTTTATTCACTGTGATTTCCCCTTTGTGTCATCTGTGATTATTTTTGTGATGACGTTTCGTTCCATAATTAAAAAATATGCCCCACCCCTTATCCTTCAAGGGCTGGAAGCTATCGAACTTAACTTAGCTTCCAAAAAAAACGCTGACAAGCCTTTTTGAGCCTATCAGCGTAAAGTTTTACTTATTTTTGCTGCACATCACTATTTTTGAGACGGAAACTCAACGCCTGTCGGGTCTTGCTCTAGTGCAACTTTAAGAACTTCGTCGATCCACTGTACAGGGATAACCTTCAGATCAGCGATAACATTTTCTGGAATCTCTTCCAAATCACGCTCATTGTCCTTCGGAATCAGTACCGTTTTGATGCCACCGCGGTGTGCCGCAAGTAACTTCTCTTTTAGGCCACCGATAGGTAAAACTTCACCGCGAAGCGTGATTTCACCCGTCATACCCACTTCTGCTTTTACAGGATTACCCGTCAAGCTAGAAACAAGTGCAGTACACATTGCGATACCCGCACTTGGGCCATCTTTTGGTGTTGCACCTTCAGGTACGTGAACGTGGATATCACGTTTTTCGTAGAAGTCAGAGTTAATACCCAGTTTCTCGGCACGTGAACGCACAACGGTCATCGCAGCTTGGATCGACTCTTTCATTACGTCGCCAAGTGAACCCGTTTGGGTCAGCTTACCTTTACCCGGCATTGATTCAGTTTCGATGGTCAGTAGATCGCCGCCAACTTGTGTCCAAGCTAGACCCGTTACTTGACCGATACGGTTGCTATCGTCCGCTTTACCGAAGTCATGACGCTGAACACCTAGGTACTCTTTTAGGTTTTCCATTGTCACGGTAACTGATTTCAAGCTGCTATCAAGCAGGATGTTCTTCACTGCTTTACGACAGATCTTAGAAATCTCACGCTCTAGGCTACGCACACCCGCTTCACGCGTGTAGTAACGAATGATGCCAATGATCGCTGAATCTTCGATAACAATTTCGCTTGGTTTCAAGCCATTACGTTGAACTTGCTTGTCAACAAGGTGACGTTTCGCGATGTTCAGCTTTTCGTCTTCTGTGTAGCCAGACAGACGAATCACTTCCATACGGTCTAACAAAGGACCAGGAATATCCATCGAGTTCGACGTTGCAACGAACATCACATCTGATAAGTCGTAATCGACTTCTAGGTAGTGATCGTTAAACGCGTTATTTTGCTCCGGATCTAGAACCTCAAGCAGTGCTGAAGACGGATCGCCACGCATGTCTGAAGACATTTTGTCGATCTCATCCAGAAGGAATAGTGGGTTTTTCACCCCAACTTTCGACATTTTCTGAATGAGCTTACCCGGTAATGAACCAATGTACGTACGACGGTGACCGCGAATTTCCGCTTCATCACGTACACCACCTAGTGCCATACGCGTATATTTACGGCCCGTTGCAGCAGCGATAGAGCGGCCTAGGGATGTTTTACCAACACCAGGAGGACCAACAAGACAAAGGATAGGGCCTTTCAGTTTGTTGATACGGTTTTGTACCGCCAAGTATTCAAGAATACGCTCTTTAACACGCTCTAGACCGTAATGGTCTTCGTTTAGAATCTCCTCTGCTTTCGCAAGGTTCTTCTTAACTTTTGAACGCTTCGCCCATGGCACACTCACCATCCAATCGATGTAGCTACGCACCACTGTCGCTTCTGCTGACATTGGAGACATCATCTTAAGCTTTTGCAGCTCTTGTTCTGTCTTTTCACGCGCTTCCTGAGGCATTTTCGATTCATCGATCTTTTGCTTCAGGGTCTCGAACTCGTCAGGAGCATCTTCCATCTCGCCAAGTTCTTTCTGAATCGCTTTCATTTGCTCATTCAGGTAGTACTCACGCTGAGATTTTTCCATCTGCTTTTTAACGCGACCACGGATGCGTTTTTCGACTTGAAGAAGATCAATTTCTGATTCCATCTGACCCATAAGGAATTCAAGACGCTCAGTCACATCAACGATTTCAAGTACTTGCTGTTTGTCCACCAGCTTTAGAGGCATGTGCGCAGCAATGGTGTCTGCAAGACGAGCTGCTTCATCAATACCATTTAGTGAGGTAAGCACCTCTGGTGGGATCTTTTTGTTTAGCTTAATAAAGCCTTCGAATTGGTTGATCGCACTGCGAACAATCACTTCTTGCTCAGGCTCTTCAAGCTCAGGCGTAACCACAAACTCTGCCTCTGCTAGGAAGAATTCGCTTTCTTTAAAGTGGTTGATTTTCGCGCGCTGTTGACCTTCAACCAACACTTTAACTGTGCCGTCAGGTAGCTTAAGAAGCTGGAGAATGGTTGCAACCGTACCTACTTCAAATAGGTCATCAACCGTCGGCTCGTCAGTATCAGCTTGCTTTTGTGCCACAAGCAGAACTTGTTTGTTTGTTTCCATTGCCGTTTCTAGACAACTAATCGATTTCTCACGACCAACAAACAATGGAATAACCATGTGTGGGTAGACCACTACGTCACGTAGAGGTAATACCGGGATCTCGATACGCTCGGAACGTTCCAAGTTCATATAATTCTCTCTTCCGCTTTCACGTTTAACGTATTACTTAACGAAGTATATGGGGTCTAATTATTTGGATTCAATAAGAGAAATAAAAAAAGGAGGTAATTACTTACCTCCTTTTTATTCATGGCTGAATTTATTCTGCTCCAGCTGCCTGGCTGTCGGCGTTGCTGTAAATAAGCAGTGGTTCTGATTCACCATTAATGACTGATTCATCAATCACGACTTTACTTACGTCCGTCGCTGATGGCAGTTCATACATGGTTTCCAGCAGAACGCTTTCTAGAATTGAACGTAGACCACGAGCACCTGTCTTACGCTCCATTGCTTTCTTAGCGATAGCACGTAGTGCGTCTTCACGGAACTCAAGCTCAGCGTCTTCTAGCTCGAACAATGCTGCGTATTGCTTGGTTAGTGCGTTCTTCGGCTCACATAGGATCTGAATTAACGCTTCTTCATCTAACTCAGTTAACGTTGTCGTTACTGGTAGACGACCAATAAACTCAGGAATCAAACCGTATTTCACTAGATCTTCAGGCTCTACCTGAGTAAATAGTTCACCGACGGTTTTGGTTTCGTTCTTAGAGCGCACTTCTGCGCCAAAGCCGATACCAGTACCTGTTGCTACACGTTGCTCAATCACTTTATCTAGGCCAGCAAATGCACCGCCACAGATGAACAGGATCTTAGACGTGTCCACTTGTAGGAATTCTTGCTGTGGATGCTTACGACCACCTTGTGGTGGAACCGATGCAACCGTACCTTCAATAAGTTTTAGTAGCGCCTGCTGAACACCTTCACCAGATACGTCACGCGTAATTGATGGGTTTTCAGCTTTACGAGAAATCTTGTCAATTTCGTCAATGTATACAATGCCGCGTTCAGCCTTAGCTACATCGTAATCACATTTTTGCAGAAGCTTCTGGATGATGTTTTCAACGTCTTCACCTACGTAACCAGCTTCGGTTAGTGTGGTAGCGTCAGCCATTGTAAATGGCACATCCAAGAATCGAGCTAGCGTCTCAGCAAGCAGTGTTTTACCACTACCCGTTGGACCAATTAGAAGGATGTTACTCTTACCAAGCTCCACACCTTCGCTCGTTGTATCACCATTGCGTAAACGCTTGTAGTGGTTATATACCGCAACTGCGAGCACTTTTTTCGCGTAATCTTGTCCGATCACATAGTCATCAAGGTGTTCACGGATCTGTTTTGGCGTTGGTAACGCCTCAGATTCTTTCTTAGGGAGAACATCCTTGATTTCTTCGCGAATGATATCGTTACATAAGTCGACACACTCGTCGCAAATGTAAACTGACGGACCTGCGATTAGCTTGCGAACTTCGTGCTGACTTTTGCCACAGAAAGAGCAGTACAGCAATTTGCCGCTGCCACTTTCTTTGCTTTTATCTGTCATTCGCTAACCTCTTAGCCTTTACTCTTTATGAATTGAGTGTATATCAAATTTAGCCAAAATGCGCTGGCTAAATTACTCGCCGCGATGGCTCAACACTGCATCCACAATACCGTATTCTACTGCCTGATCTGCCGACATGAAGTTATCACGATCAGTATCACGTTCAATCACTTCAAGAGGCTGACCAGTATGCTCTGCCAATAGGTTATTTAGCTTCTGCTTGATAGTCAGGATTTCCTGAGCATGGATTTGGATATCAGAAGCTTGACCTTGGAAACCACCAAGTGGTTGGTGGATCATCACACGTGAATTAGGCAGAACGTAACGCTTACCTGGCGCACCACCTGCAAGCAGGAACGCACCCATTGAGCAAGCTTGACCCATACATACTGTGCTCACATTTGGCTTGATGAACTGCATAGTGTCGTAAATAGACATACCCGCAGTCACGCTGCCGCCTGGAGAGTTGATGTATAGGAAAATATCTTTATCTGGATTTTCAGATTCTAGGAAAAGTAGCTGAGCCACGACAAGGTTTGCCATGTGGTCTTCCACTTGACCGGTTAAAAAGATCACGCGCTCTTTAAGCAAACGTGAGTAAATGTCGTAAGAGCGTTCGCCGCGGGAAGTTTGTTCAACCACCATTGGCACTAGCGCGTCAATAATTGGCGACATTGCATTTTTTTCTTGGTAGCTCATATTCTTATGTCCCTAAAATAAATGGCCCGGATGATGACTATCATACGGACCATTGTTAGCAGAATAGTCGACGTTAAGTCAACCTTCTACGCAAGATATTGCTTATTAAGCAGCAGGTTGTTGTTGGTTAAGTAGCTCGTTGAAGCTTACTTCTTTCTCAGTAACCTGTGCTTTAGCGATGATCGCGTCGATTGCTTGCTCTTCTAGAGCAACGTTACGCATGTTGTTCATCATTTGCTCGTTTTGCTCGTAGTAAGCAATAACTTCTGTTGGATCTTCGTAAGCTGTTGCCATCTCTTCGATAAGAGACTTCACTTTCTCGTCGTCAGCTTTTAGCTCTTCAGACTTGATTACTTCACCTAGTAGAAGACCAACAACTACGCGACGCTTAGCTTGCTCTTCGAACAGTTCACGTGGAAGCTGTGCAGCTGCTTCTGGGTTACCACCGAAGCGTTGTGCAGCTTGTTGACGTAGAACTTGGATTTCTTGGTCGATAAGTGCAGCTGGTACGTCGATTTCGTTTTGCTCAACTAGGCCGTCGATAGCTTGCTCTTTGATGCGGTTCTTAATAGCTTGCTTAAGTTCGCGCTCCATGTTCTTACGAACTTCAGCTTTAAGTGCGTCAACGCCACCTTCAGCAACACCGAACTTAGAAACGAATTCGTCGTTTAGTTCTGGTAGTTCGCGAGCTTCAACTTTGTTCACTTTGATTGCGAACTTAGCAGCTTTACCTTTTAGGTTTTCAGCGTGGTAATCTTCTGGGAAGTTTACGTCGATCTCGAATTCCATACCTTTAGTTTTACCTTCGATACCGTCTTCGAAACCTGGGATCATGCGACCTGCGCCCATCTCTAGTGGGAAGTTCTCAGCTTTACCGCCTTCGAACTCTTCACCATCGATAGAACCAACGAAGTCGATGCTTACACGCTTACCAGCTTCAGCAGCTTCTTCTACTTCAGCCCAAGTAGCTTGTTGCTTACGTAGAGTTTCGATCATCTCTTCTACGTCTGCATCGTTAACTTCAGTTGTTGGTTTTTCAACTGTGATGCTGTCTAGGCCTTTTAGCTCAACTTCTGGGTAAACTTCGAAAGTTGCAGCGAAAACTAGGTCAGCGCCTTCGTTGTTTTCAACTGGTGCGAACGTTGGAGCGCCTGCTGGGTTGATTTTCTCTTTTACGATCGCTTCGATGAAGTGGCGTTGCATAACTTCACCAAGAACGTCTTGACGTACTGCTTTGCCGTACATCTTAGCAACCATTTTTAGAGGCACTTTACCTTTACGGAAACCATCGAAACGACGGTTTTTAGCGATGTTGCGTAGTTCAGCTGTTACAGCGTCTTCGATGTTTGCAGCTGGAACAGTAATGTTTAGACGGCGCTCTAGGCCCTCTAGCGTTTCAACAGTAACTTGCATTATATATAAACCTCTAAAGTGGCTCGGTCTTCCCGAGCTTATGAGCGAGACTCTGTGAGTTCACGCTTCATCCTTGTGTAGTGTTCTGTCCGAACACCTAAGTTAAAACCGAGTATCGATGCTGGAAACCAACACCAGACTAATCAGTGATATCCTCCGCAAACGCAAAAGGTATCTCCTATTAGCCTCAGGACAGAATTTTTAGACGCGACATTCTAGCGATCTGTCGCAATCCTGTCGAGCCAATAGCCACTATGTGGACATTGTCTGCGCTAAATTCTCGAATACGGGCTCAATTTTTGCGAAAAATGCCCTTTTAGCATCGCTTCGCCTTAGCCAGCATATCTAGAATGGGGACAATAGCGACTTTTTCAAGAGAATCGACTGCTTTTTTTATTGAAAAGCCTAAAAAGAGATCTTGCTCTTGTTTTACTCCACAGAGTTGAAAACTAAATCCCTATTCATCACTACAAACTATTAACATTTTCTTACGTCACCAAAGGAAGGGGCAAGGAGCGTAATGATGTCGCAGAAAAACCGTATTCTACTGATTTTTTTTGCCTTCTATTTACTTTGCGCTTTCATCGGTGGGCATTGGGTTTGGAGTCACAGCTACCAATCTTTGCTCGAAAAACACCAGTCTCAGCTGGAACGTTTTTCCAGTCATATCCAAAACAAATTAGACAAATACGCGCACATTCCCCATTTACTATCCAAAGATGAACCTTTGGTACAAGCACTACTAACCCCGAATAACAGTGCGCAGCTCGAAATCACCAATCGCTATCTAGAATCGGTTAATCACGTGATTGAAGCGGCAGACACCTATTTGATCGACAAATGGGGGACGACGATCGCCGCCAGTAATTGGCGCAAAGAGCGTTCATTTGTGGGGCGCAACTTCGCTTTTCGCCCTTATTTCAAGCAAGCCATTGTCGGTGAGAGAAGTGAATATTACGCCCTCGGCTCCACTTCGGGTAAACGCGGCTATTACTATTCCTATCCCATCGTCTATGCCGGTGGCGTAATTGGTGTCGTGGTGGTCAAAATGGATTTGAACAAGATAGAAGACAATTGGCAGCAGCCTAAAAGTGTTTTCGTCGCCAGTGACCCAAATGGCATAGTGTTTATGAGCAGCCGTAACGACTGGTTGTTCAAAAGCCTACAATCACTTGATGAAATAAAAGAAGCCGAAGTTTGGGCAAGCCGACAGTATTTAGACACTCATATTGAGTCACTTGGTTTTGTCGGTGACATGCTGCCGAAACATTCTGAGGTAAAGCAGGGCTACCCTTACAATAAAGGAACCTTGGTGATTTCTTCCCTGCCCCTTGACGAACTCAAACTGACGATCCGGGTACTCTCGCCTAAGCAAACGGTGGTTTGGTTCACCATGGGCTATTTGCTCGTTTTGACTCTAGCTTTTACCGTTTTATTCCTTCTAGGCCAACTGGTTTATCACCGCCAGCAGCGTCATCGTCAACTTGACCGAATTCAGCAAGAAGCCAATCAGAAACTTGAATATCAAGTCATGGCGCGTACCGCTGAGCTGCAAGCCGAAGTTGCCCAGCGTACCGAAACCGAGCAGACCTTACGCTTGACGCAAGATGAGTTGATACAAGCCGCAAAACTGGCGGTACTTGGGCAAATGTCAGCAAGCATCAGCCATGAGCTTAATAACCCGCTCGCCGCCATTCGCAGTTTTGCTGAGAACGGGAAGCTATTTCTTCAAAAAGAAAAATGGGAACGAGTTGAAGATAACCTCACCCGCATTTCCGCACTCTCCGACCGAATGGCAAACATCAGCCAACAATTGCGTTCTTTTGCCAAGAAAACCAGTGGGAGTGAACTACTTCAAACCCGCCTATTACCCGTCGTTGCGTCGGCACAAGAGTTGATGAAGCCCGCGTTCAAATCGGCGCGAGTGACATTAGAAACGAATGTTCCAGAGCATGATATCGATGTGTACATCAATACTATCCAGCTTGAGCAAGTATTAGTAAATCTGCTAACCAACGCGATTGAAGCAATGAAAGCCCAAGAGCAGAAACGAGTGGCGTTGTCTGTGGAACGTGATGAGACAACGAAAACTGTCTGGGTTCATGTCGATGACAACGGCTCAGGTTTGGGTGCATTCACACTTTCAGAATTGTGCGAACCGTTTTTGACCACCAAACAAAACGGTTTGGGGTTAGGGCTTTCAATCTCCCAACAAATCTTAGCCGGGATGAACGGTAGATTGAGTGCTCAGAATAGAAAACAAGGTGGTGCTCGATTCTCACTCTGTTTACCTATTGCTTCACCAAACGCCAAACCATAGAAGGATGAGACCATGTGTCAGGTATTTTTTATTGATGACGAAGCCGATCTCAGACTGGCGATAGAACAAACCTTCGAACTTGCCGATATTGACGCCAAGTTTTTCTCCGATGCAGAATCGGCTTTAATTGAGATGCAGCAAGGCGAAGAGGCTGGCGTCGTTGTCACTGATATCTGTTTGCCGGGCATTTCCGGAATGGATTTGCTGACCACACTCACTCAGCGCGATGCAAACCTCCCCGTCATCATGATCACCGGACATGGCGATATATCCATGGCTGTACAAGCTCTCCATCAGGGCGCTTACGATTTTATCGAGAAACCTTTTGCGCCAGAGCATCTAGTAGAAATCGTTAAGCGGGCTATTGAGAAGCGAAAGCTCACCGACGAAAATGAAAAACTGCGACAGTCACTCAAAGCCAGCAAAACCCTTGGGCCAAGAATTATCGGCGAAACTCCTAGCATCCAAATGCTGCGCGAAACCATCAGTCACATCGCGGATACGAACGCCGATATTTTACTATTTGGCGAAACAGGAACAGGCAAAGAACTGATTGCTCGTTCGCTGCATGAGCAAAGTGCTCGCCGCAATCAAAACTTTGTCGCAGTAAATTGCGGCGCAGTACCGGAAAACCTAATTGAGAGCGAGTTGTACGGTCACGAAAAAGGCGCATTTACCGGAGCAGAAACCCGTCGTATCGGCAAATTTGAATTCGCTCAGGGCGGCACTCTGTTTTTAGATGAAATCGAATCTATGCCAATTCAGGCACAAATTCGATTACTACGTGTTCTTCAAGAAAGAGTGATTGAACGAGTAGGATCAAATGAATTACTGCCATTGGACATCAGAGTCATTGCCGCAACTAAGGTCGACTTAAAGCAAGCCGCTGAAGAAGGCTACTTTAGACAAGACCTGTATTATCGTCTCAATGTAGTCACGCTCGACTTACCACCCATGCGCGAACGAAAAGAGGACATTCCTGCGCTGTTCCACCACTTTCTGTTAGTCGCTGCATCACGTTATGGTAAAACCTCACCTAGCCTTTCGTCACAAGATCTCGCTCAATTAATGGCCCATGATTGGCCCGGTAATGTTCGTGAACTGCGCAACGCAGCCGAACGCTTTGTCTTACTGGGTAAACTGATACAACTTGGAGAGACACCCTCTCATCCAACGACGGCATCAAGCCTTGCAGAACAAGTGGCAGAATTTGAGAAAGCAGCAATAGAGAGTGTTTTACTAGAAAGCCGCGGCAGTATTAAGCAAACCATGGAACAATTGAATGTGCCTCGAAAAACCCTGTATGACAAAATGCAACGCTATCAGATAGATAAAGATCTATATAAATAAAACGCAGTTTGCGGTTTGTTGTTATATCCAACTTGAATCATACTTTTTATAACAACGAAAAGATGGCTCATACGGATATGACAGAAAAAATTAAAATACCGGTGATCACTGATACAGTAATGGTCGACGGGCATTATCAAGAAGAAAGGCGTTCTGGCGAAGATAGGCGCAAAAACAAAAAGAAGTGGCTTGGCTACGAGCGGAGGATCAAACCCGATCCGAGAAGACCATCCTATAAATCCATAAACGAAGAGGTGTGAACAGTCACACCTCTTTTGCTTTTGTGGCTAAAAACCATTACTTGATGATGATTTCTGGTCCCATCAGCGTGGTTGGTAGCCAAGTCGAAACCCAAGGTACATACGTTACGATAATGAGGAATAAGAACATCACCGCCACCCAAGGCAAAGCCGCTTTCACCACGTTCATCATCGACATTTTCGCTACCCCGGCGGTTACAAACAAATTAAGCCCCACAGGTGGCGTTATCATGCCTATCTCCATATTCACCACCATCATAATACCAAGGTGAATAGGGTCGATACCTAGTGCGATTGCAATTGGAAAAACCAAAGGTGCGACGATAATCAACAACCCTGAAGGCTCCATAAACTGACCGCCAATCAGCAGCAACACGTTGACCACAATTAAGAAGGTGATCGGGCCGAGCCCCGCAGACAGCATAGATTCAGTGATCATTTGCGGGATGCGTTCTTCCGTCAGTACATGTTTAAGAATCAAAGCATTGGCAATGATGAACAACAGCATGATGGTCAGTTTGCCGGCTTCATAGAGCGTGTGCTTGGTGTCTTTATGGACAAACGTTTGGAAGATCTTCACCAACGCTGGTTTGGTATTATGTTTATCCGCAAATGGTCCCATGTCTTTATAGATAAAGTTGGCAATCAAAAACGAATAAACTGCTGCCACCGCCGCGGCTTCTGTTGGCGTGAAGATACCACCGTAAATACCACCAAGAATGATCACCACCAACAACAATCCCCAACTGGCGTCTTTGGCGGCAGCGAACGTTTCCTTCCAACCAACAAAAGGTTGTTTGGGTAAGTTCTTAATCCTCGCGGCGATGTAGATAGCAATCATCAACATCACACCCGCAAGCAAGCCCGGTATCACACCGCCAAGAAACATACGCCCCACCGATACATCCGTCGCAGCGGCATACACAACCATCACAATTGAAGGTGGAATCAAAATGCCCAATGTCCCCGCATTACAGATAACCCCCGCCGCAAACTCCTTCGAGTAGCCGTTTTTGATCATACCGGCGATAACGATGCTACCAATCGCGACTACCGTTGCTGGAGATGACCCCGAAAGCGCGGCAAACATCATACACGCCACAACCGACGCCATCGCTAAGCCACCACGGAACCAGCCGACAATGGCGATCGCGAAGCGGATAATACGTTTGGCTACACCACCGGTAGACATAAAGCTTGAGGCTAAAATAAAGAAGGGAATCGCTAAAAGGGTGTAGTGACCAGCAAACGCATTAAACAGAGTTTGAGCAACAGAGGCCAAAGACGCATCCGAGTGCATCAATAAGAACAGAATACTAGAAAGGCCCAGCGAGACAGCAATTGGCACACCAATCAGCATGAAGCCAATCACCATCAAGAATAAAAACAGAATATCCATGGTTTATTGCTCCTTGCGATCTGATGAAGAAGAACTATTTGGAATGGCATCCGCCGCTTCACTCAGCTCTTCCTTTAACGCTTCTAACTCTTCTTCCGCTTCATGACCTGCAATTAGACGGTCGAGTTTACCTGTCGCAATTTGCCATGTAATTTGTACAAAACGGAACGTCAGCAGCGCCATACCAAGTGGCAGCGCAAAGTAAGGAATAAATCTTGGTAGCTTTTCGTAGCGTTCACCTTCATTAAGCCAATCGGCCAAGAATTGAAACATCTCTGGCATTGGAATGTCATCCGTCTCATACCATGCACGCTCCGTCGCAAATGGGTACCAGTAATTCCAAGAACCAATCAGTAGTAGAACCGAAAACGCTAGGCAGCAAACAGCGGCAAGCAACGCGAGTATTTTACGTTTAGGCTCAGAAACCATATTGATGATGACATCGACACCAATGTGAAAATGTTTCTTTACTCCATAAGACGCACCAACCAACACCATCCACGCGAACATGAATACGGTCAGCTCCAGCGCCCAAAGTATATTGTCGTTAAAGACATAGCGAAAAATCACATTGGCAAACGTCAGCAACGTCATTGCACCGAGAAAAAATGCAATCAGCGTTTCTTCTAAGGCGTCAGTGATTCGCCCTGCCTTGGCAAAAAAAGTCTGTTCCATAATTACATCACATCATTATTGGGAGAAAAGGGCCCTCTTCCTCAGAACGCTGAGTACATGAGGGCCAATCGTAGTGCTCGTGTAATATTTATTGTTGGTTAGACGCTATTGCGGCATCAATAAGATCGGTACCGATGTCTTTCTCAAACTTTTTCCACACAGGTTGAAGTGCAGTCACCCATTCTTGGCGTTGCTCAGGCGTTAGAGTTCGAACTACCCCACCCGCTTCAATGATGTTGTTCTTATTCGCAAGGTTAACTTGTGTCGATTCTGCATTGCGCTGAGTCGTTACCTCTTGAATGATGGTATTGAGCTGCTCGCGTTGATCATCTGGGAGTTTTTTCCAGAAGTCGTTTGACGTTACAACAAGGTAATCCAGAATGCCGTGGTTGGTTTCAGTGATGCCATCTTGTACTTCGAAGAACTTCTTACCGTAAATGTTCGACCACGTATTTTCTTGACCATCTATAACTTTGGTTTGAAGACCGCCGTACACTTCTTTAAATGACATTTTTTGCGGGTTCGCACCAAGTTGCTCGAACTGAGCGACCAAAACGTCGGATGCTTGCACGCGGAACTTCAGCCCCTCGGCATCGCTTGGCAGCATTAATGGCTTGTTGGCAGACATCTGCTTCATACCGTTGTGCCAGAAAGCGAGACCTTGTAAGCCACGACGCTTCATTGCGTTCTTTAGCTTCTCGCCAGATTCTGAGTTTTGGAAACGGTCAACAGCCGCCACGTCTTCGAATAGGAAAGGAAGGTCAAAGATGCGGTACTTTTTGGTGAATTTCTCAAACTTTGAAAGAGAGGGGGCAGCGAGTTGAACATCACCGTTAAGGAGCGCTTCAAGCACCTTGTTATCATCGTACAGTGTCGAGTTAGGGAAAACCTGCATACAGACTTTGCCGTTCATCTCTTCGTTCACGCGCTTTTCTAGCAGCGAAGCTGCAATGCCTTTCGGGTGTTTATCAGTGTTAGTTACGTGGCTGAACTTGATGACGGTTTCACCAGGGTCACAATTTGCGGCAGCGTTAAAACTAGTGACAGCAAGAGCAGAGACAGACAGAAGGGTTAGAGGTTTAAACATTATTATTCTCCTTGTTGAATCACATCCCATCCTTTCCATGAGTACCTAAATGGGTGGAGGGTGATGGGTACGGATGTTCAACAAGGAGCAAGTTGCAGACCAAGTTAATTATTCTTTATTATTCAGATATTTAAATAACAAAGAATAATCAATGGTGAAGATAAAGGGTTAAATCCACCCACGAGAACAAGCTCTATGGGTGGGAAATGACACATTTTAGGAAGAGCAGCTGATTTCCATCGTCTTACCCCACTCAGGAGGTAACTTGGCATAACCATCAAAATCTGGCTGTTCATCAAATGGGTGCTTTAGCAACTCAGCGAGACGATTTACTTCACTGAAATCTCCCTCCTCTGCCTTATCAATGGCAAGCTGCGCAAGGTAGTTACGTAAGATGTATTTCGGATTCACTTGACGCATGCGTCCACATCGTGTGGCTGCGTTAACACATTCACCTCGTTCATCAACCTCTAATTCGCAGCGAGCAAGATACAAATCCACCCATGCATTAGCGGCTTCGCGATCAAGGAACAAATCGATCACAGCTTGAGGCGACTTAACATCGAGATTAGACAACTCACGGAAGAAGCGAGTGTAGTCAGCTTTGTTTTGGTTCAACAGCTCAAACATAGCTTCGAACAAACGTCCATCTTCGTCCACCTTAGTATGGAGACCGAGTTTGGCTCGCATCAGTGCACTGAATTGCTGGCTCAGGCGAACTTCAAATTTACCAAGCGCCGCTTCAAGATCTTCTCGCACCACCAACGGCGATAATGCATGCGCTAAGGCAGATAAGTTCCACAGCGCGATGCGTGGCTGCTGCTCAAACGCATAACGACCTTGGTAGTCTGAATGGTTACAAATGTAATTTGGATCATAATCGTCGAGGAAGCCAAACGGGCCATAGTCGAACGTTTGTCCGAGTATCGACATGTTATCGGTGTTCATCACGCCATGCGCAAAACCGTAAGCTTGCCAGTAGGCAATCAGCTCTGCGGTTTTCTCCACAATAGACTCGAACATAGCTGCGTATGGCTTCTCCGTTTGGGAGCACGCAGGGAAGTGCCATTCAATCACTTTGTCAGCGAGCAGCTTTTGCTCAGCAAGTTGATTGGTATAAAAGAAGTGCTCGAAGTGACCAAAACGGATGTGCGTTTCTGCTACGCGAATCAACAACGCACCATATTCCATCTTCTCGCGATAAACGGGGGTATCGCTGTCCATCATACCCAGTGCTCTGGTGGTCGGAATGCCTAACCCAGCCATCGCCTCACTGCACAGATATTCACGAATAGTAGAACGTAGTACCGCTCGGCCATCCCCCATTCGCGAGTACGGGGTAAGCCCTGCTCCTTTGAGGTGAATATCAAACCAAGTGCCATCATTGTGCTGCATTTCAGCGAACAACAAGCCGCGACCGTCCCCCAAGTCTGGGTTATAAACCCCAAACTGATGACCTGCGTACTTCATTGCTAAAGGCGCGAAAGGCAAAAAATCCGTTTGCCCAGAAAATACCTTCAAAAGCTCGTCACTCTCTTTCACTGGTAAACCAAACTGTTGAGCAAACTCGCCATTCCACACTACCCAACGCGTATTGTCTAAGAGCTGCGGAGTAACATAGGTGAAAAACGCAGATGGTAGTTCACTAAATCGATGGGTGAAATTGACACCTTCTAAGATAGGCATGATGGTTCCTCAAATACGGCTTCCTGTTAGAAAGTATACGCCCTGTATGCCATAGCTTTCAGCCACGAATTATTCATGGGTATTTCAGAAAGAGCAGATCAAAGAAACCACTTTAGCGAAAGGAGTAAAAAGAAGCGGCCCCGCTTTACAGCATCGTTAACGGGGCTGCCATGATGACTTACCCTCGAAACTCGTAAGCATCGCTCTGAGAGTCTGGAACACCCTTAAACTGAGCGCGTTCGATATCCAGAATCGTTCGATAACTCAAAGATAGAAGTGCGATTTGGAAGGCTCCAAAAATACCGAAAATAACGCCAGATACGACCAATGCGAAAAGATGGGTGAACTCAGCGAACACAAATTGACTAACCGATCCCACAACCAAAGGAATTAGCCCCATCAAAATAAAAATCTGCTTGTTGAAAGGACGACTTTGTCGCCATGCATTACCAAGGCTTCTCGGTTCACGATCTAACGCCGTTGCAGGTAACACTAAGGACCAACGGGAAAGAACCCAGTATCCCGGAACACTCAGCAGCAAGGTAACAAGGTTCATTGTGAACTCACTGATCTCTCCGCCTTCAAAGACGATAAAAAACGTCACGAGAAATATTGGTAACGCGATGATCAAGCCCATTGATAAACCGAACAAAATCCACCAGCCAATAAACCGTAACTCTCGCATGGATAAGCGCATCACATCGAGAACAGAACGCATGTATTCATGAGCAAGATAAATACGGTGGATGCGAACCGCCGCCATTGCCGCAACTAGCGGGTACAAAAGGAAAGTCGTAATAAAGAAACCAGCACCAAAGTTAGAAAAGTCAGGCTCTTGCGATCCTTGAACTAGGGCTTCTTGGTATTGGGTAATAAAGATCGTGTGAACCACGATCAAAGGAATACAAGCGACAACTATCGCGAGCAGGTTTGCTCTGACCATTACTACTGCTTCTTGGCAAAGAGCCGCAACAGAAAACCGATTATCAGACATAAAAATATCCTTACTTTTATAAATATCTAGCCATAGATTACGCCTCAAGAATAGAAGGCGTACAAAAATAAAGGTGAAACTCATCTCATAGTAAAAAGTTCGATGAGTACATTGTTGGAATAAGAATGAACAGAAAAAAGCCACTCAAAAGAGTGGCTTTGAAACATCAATTAAGTACGGCGACGCCAACCAAGTAGCGCCAGTAACATTAATGCCCAATAAGAGACACTACCGCCACTGTCAGATTTTTTGAAATCGACACTCTTAACTGAAGCCACGACGGAAACATTGATGGATCCTTTGGTAGTACCACCCATGCCATCAGAAACAGTGTATTCCAACTGAACGTTCGCGACTTCATCATCTGGTGCTTGATATTCGACTTTACCGTTAAGGACACTCGCAGAGCCGTCTCCAGACAAGTTATTTACACTTTGCAATATGAGTGTGTCTTCATTGAAATCCGAATCATTACTCAACACATCAATCACAATACTCTTACCCGCTTCAACACTGGCAGAGTCTGGTTGCGTCACCGGCGCAGTATTCTCAACTTCAACATCGACTGTTGCACTTGAAGACAATCCGCTTGGATCGGTGACCGTCACTTGGAACGTTAGAACCTCACCGGCTTTCGTACCTTGAACGACACTAAAACTTGCGTCTGCGCTGCTTGTATTCGTCAATGTTGCTGCCGTACCGGAGGTTTGTACCCACGTATATCCAAGCGTATCACCATCTGGGTCCGTACTCGATGCCGCTGATAAGCTTCCTTTGCCATCAACACTCATGCTGCTGGTATCAACGTCAATACTCGCGGTTGGCGCTTCATTTTGACCATTCACTGTCACTTGAACGGTGACTGATGCCGAGCTCAATGCACCATCAGAAGAAACAAGACGATATTGGAAACGATCTGTCCCTACAAAGCCCATTTGTGGTTGGTATTTATTCCCACTAATAGATCCATGTGTCGGTTGCTGCGTGTATTCAACATTAAATTGATAACCTGGAGCAACAAAGTCATTGTCCATTAAGTTCAGATCAACAGAAACATTCTTATCGGTTTCAATGATATCGGCTTTTGCTTCAACAAGGCTGTTTGTGTCGATATCAAATAAGGCGGCGAAAGGAATGAAAGAAAAGCTTTGTCTCGTTAAACCATTTGCGTAAATCGCGTTGCTGCGACCAGCCCACATCGTTGGTTGAGATTGCAATTCTGTCGCTAACGCACTTTCAAAATTAAAATTAGTTTCAAAACGCCCACCTTCAAGCTCAACGACTAGCAAGTGATGACCCGCACTTAGCTGACTAGGTTGATCAAAAAGAATACGTGAGGAACCTTGCAAAGAACCTTCTTGTAGCAACTGAGCTTCACTTTCCTCTAACCACAGGCTGTAAGTTTCTAAACCTGTTGATGGAAAACGCCACACCTTATAATTCATCGAATTCTCAAAGCTGTCTAACGTGGCGTAAACCTGAAGGCCATCAAGTTGCGATGCGGCTTTGAGGTCAATAGAAATGCCCAACGCGTTATCCGTTCCCGACATCACATAGCCTTGATAGAACGAATTTTTCCAAGCCGATTTATTTGGCTCATTTGGCATCGTTAATGAGAAGGTCGCGCTACTGGGGTTACTCGTAATATTCGAAATAGTGACGTCGGTGTTGTATCCCGTAATACTACTCAAGCTAGGAATAGAGAAATCAGAGATAGCCGTAGCACCATTTGGGTACAAATCGCCACTGTCACTTGGGAATCCCCACTCAAGCTCACGCTCACCATCGGCTTGCATGATTTGCACCTGCATATCGCCAGCACCATTGAAAGGATTCAAGATATTCACCGACGTAGCGAGAACACCTTCTCCTGCCAATGCACGGTCGTAATCAACATGGGTACGATTTTCAAGGTAAACGCGAGGGCCATGTTCTTTTAAGTAAGGATCAAGGTAAACCAGCTCTACCTCGCCATTCGATACCGAGGAAGATTCGTCCGTTTGGGCGATTTCTGGTACGACAAACCCAGCGGCATGCTTGCTCCACGCACTCATATTAACGGGGGTATCGCCAGCATAGCTGTCCCCTGGTTTCATCGCCCATGAACCAGCGCCCATCACTCCCCACTGACCAATAGAGGCCAAACCGTTGTAGGAGTATAGGTCCGGTAAACCAAGCATAAGATGACCAAGTTCGTGAACGATCACTCCCAATGTCGATTGGTGCGTCACTTGGAAATCAGCAAACACGCAATACTCTGTGATCGTTTTACCGTCGATGGTTACATCATCATGAGAGAATTTGTGCGGCCAAATTGATGGACGATCAAGATAGTCTGTCGAACGGTCACCACCAGCAAAAATAAACATCACTGACAGTTCTGTCGGGTCAATACGCCCGTTGTCATTGACATCGTATTGGGCCAAGTTTAAGTACGGGTCCAATTTTTGATAGGCCTCCGCAAAAACGGCCTTGGTCTCTACATCACACGCATCACCACCAAAACTGCTGTTACAATCTGGGTGGTTTTGGTCAACGCTAACACCGATCACGCCATCATTTTCCGTCCCGTATGTTTCAACGGCTGGAACAACACGATATTGCCCTTTCGAGTTCTTGTCGTAGTAATCCACCACACTTTGACGATTTTCACCAAACACCAAAGGTTGGAAATCATGCACCATCGCTTGATCATTAAAGGACACTTCGACAACCAATAGTGGTTGCTGCTTAACACTCGCCCCACTCATCGCTTGAATTCCCTGAGCTTGGCGCATCATATTGGCGCGCGCTCTTGGTTCTATGCCTTTCAATGAAGACATCGACTGCTTGAGCAAGACGCTTGGGCGATTTTTTGCAATGGCAGGTGCAGTGGCTGCTTGTGTCTTTTCAACACCCGTTGAAACCAAAATAGGGCGATCGGATTTACGTTCAATTTGGGCGTAAAACCAAGTCTCACCCTGTTTGATCAGCGCATTACCTTGTTTATCTTCGTGCCAGTGAAAACTTGCGCTACCACGCAGAATCACATCACTAGAAGTACCATCGCTTAGGGCGACTACTCGCCAATTGGGGGAAGGAGGGGTGGTTGCCATGCTTTGACCAGATACGAAAGCGGCCAGCATGGTGAGTGCTAGTGTCTTGAACTTCAAACTACGGCTCCATGAGTTCGATGCGCGAATTACGCATTCCATACGCAAATAAAACAACAAGTTGTATATGAAAGAACTATGGGATAGTACAGAAATCGTTAAGGATTGAAATACTACTAATGCAAATAAATCGAAATTATTCTCATTTCTGCAGCGTATTTATAAAAAACGCGAGCGCAGTTAAACCGCCATACTCGCGTAATCGTTTGCTGATAACAGATCTATTACTAACCAGTTAAGACATTGTCTTCTGGGTATTTGATTAGCGTTGGTTCTGGACGCGCTAGCATATAAGCCAGTGTCAGTGGACCAATACGACCAATGATCATCACTACTATCATGATGTACTTGCCTGGTTCAGAAAGATCAGCCGTCAAACCAGCAGTTAATCCAACAGTCGCAAAAGCAGAAATCGTCTCGAACATCACCTTATCAAAGTCGGCTTTCTCGGTGAGCATGAGCAAAAACATTGCCGTCGTGAGAATAGCCCCGCTCACAACAATAATCGCAAGCGACTTAGTAACGGTTTGCCAATTGACGGTACGTTTGAAAATGACGACATGCTTTTTCTGACGAAGGAACGCCCATGTCGCCATAAACGCGACAGCAAAAGTAGACACCTTAATACCACCGCCGGTTGAGGTAGAACCTGCACCGATAAGCATCAATACAATCATCACCAGCAAAGCTGGTTGAGTAAATTGTGCTAGATCGACACTATTAAAACCCGCTGTACGTGCGCTGGCAGATTGGAAGAACGCCGCTAACCACTGCCCCGCTACAGGCAAAGATTCCATTGTGTTCGGATTGTGTCTTTCCAATAACCAGAACATGATGGTCCCAACGGCAAGCAATACGGGGGTCGCAATCAACATGATCTTGGTATGCAAGTGCAAAAAGTGAAAACCTTTTCGCCAATGCAACCACAAGTCACCAATAACAGTGAAACCCAAACCACCGAATATGAACAATGCCGCCAACGTAAAGATCACCACTGGGTCATTCACAAAGCTCATCATGCTATCTGAGAACAATGCAAATCCGGCGTTGTTGAACGCAGAGATAGAATGGAACAGTGCGTAGAACATCCCCGTTTGCCAACCCATTTCAGGCACCCAACGGAAAGAAAGGAAAATAAAACCTATCGTTTCTGCGATCAGGGCAAACACCACGATTTTCTTAACCAGCTTACGCAAGTTAACCTGACGGTCTTGTCCTAAGGCATCTTTTGCCAAGGCTTGTTGGCGCAAGCTAAGGCGAACACCAAACATATAAAGCAATACCGCAGATAACGTCATTTGCCCTAGCCCACCGATTTGCATCAAGCACATCAGCAAAATCTTACCGGCCAAGGTGAAGTGTTGCCCCGTATCAACGACCCCAAGCCCCGTCACACTGATGGCAGAAGTCGCAGTAAATAGCGCATCGGTAATCGACAGACCGGTCACCGAAAACATAGGTAAGGTTAGCAAAACAGCAGAAGGCAATAACACACCGAGAAAGCTCAGCAATATAATGCGCGGCTCGCCACCTTTCGCTTTATCTCGTATGCCGTCTTCTGCTTGAAAAAAAAAAACA